>JBKJSR010000550.1:0-3864 GCA_046594355.1 Bryobacter sp. | reverse complement strand
TTCGCCTTCCTCACCTTCGGCATCGCGGTGGGCATCCCCTATTACGGCATGCCGTTCTTCTACGACTATTACGAAAAAACCTTCGGCTGGTCCCGCAAGGAGATCACCTTCGGCTTCCCTCTAGCCGCCACCCTAACCCTTTGGGTCGGCCCGCTGATTGTCCATAAATATAGTCCGCGCAAACTCCTCGCCATCGGTACCGCCTGCACCGCCCTCGCCTTCATCGGCTTCGGCACCATGGGCGGCTCGCTTCCGGTCTACTACGCCTTCTGGGTCCTCTATATCGTCGGCTACATCTTCTCCGGCCCCATCGTCCACCAGGTCATCGTCAGCCAATGGTTCAGCAAAAATCGCGGCAAGGCCATGGCTGTCGTTTACCTCGGTGTAGGCCTCTTCGGTGGCATCTCTCAAAAGCTGATTGCCAAGCCGCTCGTCGAGGGTTACGGCTTCCAGCAGGCCCTCATCCTGATCGGCGGCATCATGCTGATTTGCTGGCCGATCGCCCTCATCTTTATGCGCGACAAGCCATCCGAGATGAAGCAATTCCCCGATGGCGGCCTCTTCGCCCCAGCCGAGTTGCAGGCCGAACCCAAGAGCTTTTCCTACCTGCTCGGCCAGCGTTCTTTCTGGCTCCTCCTCATCGGCAGCGCCTGCTCGATCGGAGCCATCGGCTCGATCAACCAGCATATGAAGTTCATCTTCAAGGAACAGGGCTTCACCGAACAGGGCATCCTCAACACCATGAGTTCCGACGCCACACTCTATATCCTCTGGAGCTCCATCGCCGGTCGCCTGGTCATGGGCTACCTGGCCGACCGCTACCCCAAAAAGCTCGTCATGATGGCCACCTACTTCCTCGTCGCCGGCACCATCCCGCTCCTGCTGCTCGTCTCCCCCGCACAGGACACCAACCTCTACATCTTCGCCATCCTCTTTGGCTTCGGCATGGGTGCCGACTACATGCTGATTCCGCTCATGGCCGCCGAGCAGTTCGGAGTAAATTCTTTGGCGCGGGCCATGGCGATCATCCTCCCAACCGATACAATTGGACAGACATGGTTCCCCTACGGCGTCTCCTGGATGCGGGAACATTATGGAAATTACGGTATCGCCTTGAACGTAGTGTTCATCATGGCGGCAATCGGGGCGATCGCTGTGGCCCTACTGCCCGGATCGAAGCAAGAGAATGAGGTACTTCCAATACAAGACGCTCAGCGAACTGGAAGCTGAAGCGGTCCAGCTCGGCTGCCGCAACATAAAGTTCATCGGCGACAAGGCGAAGGTCTCGGAGATCCTCGCAAGAAAAGTCCAGGTTGCCAACCGCACGGTGGGCAACAGCATGTGCATCCATCCCATGGAGGGATGCGACGGAGAACTCGATGGTACTCCCGGGGAACTCACCTGGCGCCGTTACGTCCGCTTTGCCGAAGGAGGCGCAAAGCTCCTCTGGTTTGAAGCCACAGCCATCCGCGAAGATGGCCGGGCCAACCCGCGCCAGCTCTGGATCACCAAACAAAATGTTGCCGTCTACGCACGCATCCACAGCGACATTGAAGCCAAACACAAAGCCATCTGGGGAACAGCCGACGACCTGCTTGTCCCCATGCAGCTCACCCACTCCGGCCGCTACTCTGTCCCGCAAAAGACCATCGCCTATCACAACCCGCTAATCGACCAGAAGTCCAACACCCCCGCCGACTACCCCGTCATTTCCGACGATGAACTCGAGCGCCTCGAAGACTGCTACGTCGAAGGCGCGGCGCTGGCCAAACAAGCCGGCTTCACCGCTCTCGATCTCAAGGTCACCCACGGCTACCTCCTCGCCGAACTCATGGGAGCTAAACTCCGCGAAGGCCGTTACGGCGGCTCTGTCGAAAACCGCACCCGCTTCGGCGTCAACGTCCTCGGCAAGATCCGCGCCAGATTCGGCAACTACTTCACGATGACCATGCGCCTCGGCTGTTTCGATAGCGTCCCCTACGTCAAGGATGCATCAAGGGAAAACATCGGCGTCCCCCTTCCCTTCGAGCTGCCTTACCCTCACGGCTTCGGCGTCAATCCCGAAGACCCGCTCAAAGAAGATCTAGTCGACGTCAAGGCCGCCATCGCCATCTACAAAGCCGCCGGCATCGATCTCCTGAACGTTTCGATCGGCTGCCCTTACTACAACCCGCACGTCGGGCGTCCCTTTGAAAAGCCCGACGAAGGCAATTACGAGATGCCTGAACATCCTCTCCTCGGTGTCGAACGCCACTTCCGCATCGCCGGCGAATTGCAGCGCGAGTTCCCCTCTCTCCCCTTAGTCGGCACCGGCTACAGTTGGCTCCAGATCTACGCACCCAACGCCGCCGCGGCCAACTTGGACAGCGCTGACATTCAATTCTTCGGCTACGGCCGGGGCGCACTCGCCTATCCGCACTTCGCGAAAGACATCCTCGAAAAAGGCGAGCTTGATGCAAAGCAAGTCTGCCGCACCGTCACCTTCTGCACCTGGCTCATGCGCCAGAAGCACAACGAATACGGCCAGTTCCCCAGCGGTTGCCCACCCTACGACAAAGAAGTGTACGGCCCGATCATCAAGGAAGCACGCGAGCTACTTCGGATTCAGGCAGCAAAGTAGTCAGTTCGATGTAGGCGGTGAGCGCCGGATCTCCGGCGGTCTCGATCATATCTTGCCTTGCCCGATTCCCGCGAGCCCACTCATAAAAACGGCGCGCACAGCGGAACCAGTCTTCCTGATTCTCTTCACGCAATCTGCTGTAGGCCACAAAGTGCGCCCACTCCGCCATCGCAGTACTGAGAAAAACACTGCCCTCGAGCCGCTGTGCCAGCTTCCCGTAAAGAAAGGCCTTGGCTGGTAAAGTCCCCGGGCTGTCCAGCTTTTCTTCCAGTTGAAACTGCTGTAGTTCATGCAGCATACTTCGCACGCTCACAGCATCAATCGGGGCGTTCATGATCTTGTAGCCCAGCGGAAAGGTTTGCGGCAATTCCGCCTTCGTAACGGTCTCGACCGACAGCACTCGCGCCGCTTCCGGGCCAAGCGGCGCAACGCCGCGCACCTTCGCCGCCGCCTGATTGAACTCCTCAATGATGCCCTTGAACTCTTCTGAACGATTCCCCGCACAACGTTTCCCTTGCCAATTCGCCGTCAGAAAGCCGCGATAGCTGCCCAGCAATCCCCGTCCAACGGCTGCGTTCTCGACGGCCAGCCGCAGTACCGCCGCATGCAAGCGCGTAAAGCGCACCGCAGCCACAAACTCCCGGTCCGACCCCGTCGCACCGCCAAGCAACCGCGATACTTGAGGCACAAGGCGAGTCTGTTCGCCGCTGCCCGCCAGTAGCAGCGCCTCAAGAAGTAGCCCCACCTCA
The DNA here is from genome assembly GCA_046594355.1 of Bryobacter sp. Classification (GTDB taxonomy): domain Bacteria; phylum Acidobacteriota; class Terriglobia; order Bryobacterales; family Bryobacteraceae; genus Bryobacter. The sequence goes on along the minus strand of JBKJSR010000550.1, from coordinate 495 downwards.
ACCGCCGAACGCACATTCCGCAGCGCGATCTCAAACTCCTTTGGCCCCGCCTCTAGCGCACTGCGGTAGTAATCCCGCGGGTCGTCCACGGCAAGTACATCGCAGCCAACCTTCGCGGTTGCGGGTTGAATAGGAAAAGCCAGTGCGGGCTCTTTCTCCTGATCGAAGTTATCGCGATAGGCGATCCAGGCACGCACGGCGCTGGCGGGATCCTTCACTGCCAGATGATAAGCCTCATCGGCGAGCGCCACAATCTGTCGCGGGCTGAGCTTCGCCGAAGGCAGCAGCGCGACAATCACAGCACCAGAATAAGGCGCTGGCAAAGCACGGGCTAAAGAAAGTCGATACTCAAGCTCTTTTGGGAGCGGGTCATGGGTCGCGGCAAGCAGGAAGTACAAACCTAGCAATGGCACCATGCCGCTAGCTTAGCGCTTCACAAACTCAGCTTCAATGCACCAACTCAAGGCCGATGCCTGGGTAGCTCTGTGCGGCTAC
>JBKJSR010000516.1:0-2929 GCA_046594355.1 Bryobacter sp. | reverse complement strand
GGCCTCCGCAACGGCGTCGGTCCGCGCAACATGCAGTTTGGTCTGAAGTACTACTTCTAAACCACCCTCGCTCCAAACACCAAAAAGAGCCTCTTCTTCGGGAGAGGCTCTTTTTGCGTTCCGGCGCTGAAGGCCATAGCGGCGAAGCCAGGTCCTTCAGGAAGCTGCTGGCAACTGAGTCAATCTTCGCGGAGGATTGCGAGAGGTTTTTGATTGAGGATGCGAGCGCTGGCGGCCCAGCCGGCGGCGTTGGCGATGAGGGCCGAGCCGAGGATGGCTACGGCAAGGGCCGTCCATTCCGGTTTGAATTCGGCTTCGGTGAAGAAACGCTTCAATAGGATTGCCGTGAAGCCGGTTGCCAGTATGCTGCCCAGGGTGCCGGCACAGAGGCCTAACATCAGGAACTCTACACTGAAAATTGTGGCGATCTTGTTGCGTGTGCCGCCGAAGGTTTTGAGGATCACCACTTCGCGGATGCGGCGAAACCTTGTTCCAGCTACGCTTGCGGCGAGGATGATCACTCCACCGAGGATCGCGAAGGCCGAGATGAAGCGGATCACGATCGCGATCTGGTCGACCACTTCCTGAATGATTTCGAGGACATCGGCTATGTTGATGATGCTGATCGTGGGGTACTTCCCGTAGATGGCGGCTTGTACCTGAGAGACTTTGTCGGTCTTGACTCTGGCCCCGGCGAAATAGATTACTGGGAGGCCTTTGAGGGTTTGCGGATCAAGGATAAATTCCTGGGTGGCTCCGGCGCGGACGCTTTCCTGCCGGAAGACCGTTGAGACCGTCGTGCGGAAGGTGCGGCCGGCGGAGGTCCAGTCGATGACCATGCCGGGTTTGAGTTTGAGGCTTTCGGCGGTGTCCTGGGTTACTGCGATGCGGCCGGATTCGGTTGTCGTGAACCATTTGCCTTGTAGAAGTTTTGTGCCTTTGGGCTGGGTGGCGCTCCAGGTAATGCTTCGGGTTTGGAGAAAGCGGCGGCCGAAGCCTTTGAGGTCCATCCTGGTAATATCCTGACCCTGGATGTGGGTGATTCTGGCGGCGACACTGGGGATGAGTTCGACTCCTTTTTCGACTCCCGGTTGAGAGTTGACGAGTTGGGTGACGCCTTCGCGCATGGGCTCGGTGATGTCGATCAGAAAGACATTTGGCATGCCTTGGGGTGCGCTTTCGGCGATTTCGGCTAGGATGGAATGCTGCACCAGATAGATGGTGAGCGTGAACATGACGCCAATGCCGATGGCGACGAGTACGGCTTCGGCCTGGTTGCCGGGACGGTAGAGGTTGGCGAGTCCGTGACGGAGCGAGCCACGGGTGAGACGGGAAAAACGTTTGAGGGCGCGGAGGAGGAGCCAGGCGAAACCGGCGAGGATGGCGAGGCTGACGGCGAGGCCGATGGCGAACCAGGCACCGAGCCGGATGGCGTCTTCGAGCTTGGTGCCGGCGAGCCATCCAGCCAAGATGCCGAGGCCGACGAGGATGATTGCGCCGCAAGCGATGGCGATGCGGCCCCGGCGCAAGCGCTCGCGCCAGGTGCCTTTGGTTTCGCCCATGTCGCGGCGGAAGATGGTGTTGGGTTTGATTTCGCGGATGCTGAGGAGTGGAGGGAGCGTGAAGAGGAGGGTGCTGAGCAAGCCGGCGAAGAAGCCCTGGGCGACGGCGGCCCAATCGAAGAAGAAGTCGGGACTGAGCTGGAAGTAGCGCTCAATCAGAGTGGGGAAGGCGAGCTGGACGGCGACGCCGAAGCCGATGCCGAGGAGGCCGCCGATGGCACCGAGGGCGAGGGTTTGCATCAGGTAGATGCCGATGATTTGCGCCGATCTCGCGCCCAAACATTTCATGACGGCAATGTTGTCGAGCTTTTGCTGGAGGTGGGAGTTCATGGCCATGGCAACGCCGAGGGAGCCGATGATGAGGGCGACGAGGCTGACGAGGCTGAGGAAGCTGGTGGCGCGTTCGAGGCCACGGGTGATGAGGGGGTGGGTTTCGCGGTAGTCGGTGACGAGAGCGTCGGGGAAAGTTTTTTTCAGCAGGTCGCGGGTGGCGGTGACGTTGGAGCCGACGGCGGGGAGTTTGATCAGGAAGCGCTGGGCGGCGCGGCTGCCTTCTGTGAGGAGCTCCGTTCTGTCGAGAGCTTTGCGGGACATCATCATGCGAGGGCCGACGTTAAGACTGCCGGTCATGCGGTCCGGTTCTTTTTCGACGATTGCGGCGACGCGGAAGTCCTGGCCGCCGAGACGCAGCGTGTCCCCTACGTTGAGGCCGAGACGGAGGAGGAGGTCTTGTGCGACGACGACGCAATTGTCGCAGAGGGCCTGCTTGATGGATTGAGCGGGGTTGAGTTGGACTTCGCCGTAGAAGGGGTAATAGGCGGGGTCGACTGCTTTGAGGGAAACGAGGACGGGGATGGGGTTGCCGGGTTTGGCGGCCATCGTGATCGTCTCGGTGATTTGCGTCATGAGGGCACCTTTGGCGGTGATGCCGTCGAGGACGGATTGCTGTTTGGCGTCGGGGCGGACGAAGATGCGGGCCGAGACGTCGCCGGCCATGAGGGTGCGGGCTTCGGAATTGAGCATGTGGCGGAAGGACGTGGAGAAGCCGCGAACGCCGGTGAGAGCGCCAACGCCGACGGCGACGGCGAGGACGACGAAGAGGAATTTGAAGCTGGAGGCGCGGGCTTCGCGCCAGGCAATTTTGCGGGCGGCACCGAGGGTAAAGCTTTGGCTCAAGCGGCTTTCCTTTCGTCGCTGACGAGCGTGCCGTCGCGGAGGGTGATGACGCGGACGGCGGAAGTGGCTAGTTCTTTGTCGTGAGTGACCATGACGAGGGTGGTGCGCTCCTCGCGGTTGAGTTTGATGAGGAGGTCGAGGACGATGCGGCCGTTGGCGGTGTCAAGATTGCCGGTGGGCTCGTCGGCGAG
>JBKJSR010000267.1:0-2590 GCA_046594355.1 Bryobacter sp. | reverse complement strand
CGGAGTCGAGGAGACTTTCATCCCGCAAGCCCGACGCGCCGCCGAACATTGCAAGGCTTTCCTCATGCAGCATCAGCAGCGCTTTTTTGCTGATCCAGCGTGGTTCGCTGGTCATTTCGCGAGAGCTTTGAAGGTTTCCCGATAGTCCTTCATGAACTCACGGCCAGCATCGAGCTGGTCCGCAATTGCCGGGTCGTAAGGCGTAATGAGATAGCCGTCCTTAGTCTCGATGGCAAAGAGGGTATCGCCTTTTTCGACCTTCATGCGCGCAAGCATCTCCTTCGGGATGATCGTGCCGGTCGAAGTCCCGACTTTGGTCAGTTTAAGTGAGGGCATGGCTGGTCTTCTTCTATACCTATAACTATTATAATGCCGATTTTGGGAAGTTGCCGAGGGCTTAGCCGCCCTGTAGACATCCCTTAGAGGCTGGAGTCTTTCGCGAATTCGTTATTTAGCGAATCTTCGCTGAAACGGCTTTGGTTCAGCCTTCTACGGCGTTTGAGAAGGTTGGCCAGTCATTTGCCATGGCTTGAGACAGCTCAAACAGCTTCGCGGCAAGGTCCTCCGCCCCGAAGAATTCAATCTGTAGCGCCCCCGGCTTCAGTTCATGCGGGTTCTTTTTCCCGCCCTGCTCACTAATTAGGCAAACCGAAACTGTCTCAGTCATGTTGGCACGGAGGGGTGGAGCAATGCCGATCATCTCCCGTGATATCAGCCATCAAGGTCTTATCTCCGCCGAAGTGCAGCGGCAGAGCAGCTTGACGAATGGAACCAGCATGAAATCTCAAATCAAGCCAGAGGATGGGGATTCGAACAATCTCAATGACCGCGAGCATCCTCCCAAAACTCTATATAATCAACAAACCATGCTTTCCCGAATCCCTGTTGTGCTCACCCTGATCGCCCTCCCGCTTTTTGCCGCCACGCTGCCCACTGCCTCCCCCGAACAGGTCGGCATGTCGCAGGAACGCCTGAAGCAAGTCACCGCCCTCGCAGACCGCCACATCGCCGCTGGCGACATCGCAGGCTCAGTTTCTCTCATCGCGCGCAAAGGAAAGATCGTACACCTCGAAGCCCGCGGACTGATGGATCTGGATTCAAAAAAGCCAATGCAAACCAATTCCGTTTTTGCACTCGCTTCCATGACCAAGCCCGTCACCAGCATCGCCGTCATGATGCTGATGGAACAGGGCGCATTTATTCTCAACGACCCCATATCGAAATTTCTTCCGGAGTTCAAGAATCCAAAGGTCGCAATCCCCAACGCCCCCAACGAACGTTTCCCCAATGGCTACAAGCTGGTCGCCGCCAACCGTGAAATCACAATCCACGACCTGCTCACACAAACTGCCGGCCTCGCCAGTGGCACTTCCGGTCCAACCATGGATCTCTACGCAAAGCTGAATGCGGCACGCACTCGCGAAGAATCGCTCCAGCAGTACATCACTCGACTAGCGGCCTTGCCACTCAACTTCCAGCCCGGCACTGCCTGGGAATACGGTCCTGCCACAGACGTACTTGGCCGCCTGGTCGAAGTAGTCTCCAAAGAATCGCTCGATCAATTCTTCAAGAACCACATCTTCACTCCTCTCGGAATGAAAGACACGCACTTCAATCTCCCCGACAGTCTGAAATCGCAAAGCGCCACAGTCTACACCAAGTCAGAAGCTGGCCTCAAAACGGTTGTGCCGATCACTCAGGTGAACCGAAATCCTCAGTACTTTTCTGGTGGCGGAGGCCTTGCCGGAACCGCAGAAGATTATCTGCGTTTCGCCCAGATGCTCCTCAACGGCGGTCAGCTCGATGGCAAGCGCCTGGTAAGCCGCAAGACCATCGAATCGATGACATCCAACCACATCGGTCGCTTTCCGCTCTGGGAGGACACCTTGCGTGGATACCGATTCGGACTCGGCTTCCGTGTTCGGGAATCGAACGGCGAAGTCCCGGCACTTGGCTCGGTAGGCAGCTTCGGCTGGGGCGGCGCATTTGGCACCTACTTCTGGGTGGACCCGAAAGAAGAAATGATTGGCATCCTGATGTTCCAGCTCATCCCCTACGCGCACCTGAACTATCGCTTCGAATTTCAAAACGTAGCAACACAAGCCATCATCAACTGAGCTTTTCGGCCACGTCAAATCTCCGTTCAAGTTGTTTCTGAAAATATTTTCACGGCCTAAACCGCTGAAAACAAATCAAGCGAATTCCGCTGCGCACCAGACTTGGCTCAGCCCTTTGCTACATTCTGTAATCGGAAAAGCGCCCGCAAGCCACTAGGCCTGCGGGCGCTTTTCAATTTCAAAACTCAAAGAAAATCCACACATGTCGACATCACCAGCAGCGTTCCCTTGTCATCTGCTGAAAAAGTCGCGTGGTAAATCATTGTTTTCCTTCCAGTCCTAGATTAAGCCGACCCCTGCGCCGCAGCTAGGAAGGCTCGTAACTCATCGATCTTTGCGCCGCCATTCGGGTAGTTAAGTGAGGAGTATTGAAGCCAGCCAGATTGCAAAACCCCTCAAACGCGATGGCCGCTACACCCGCTCCCCATCAAAACAGGATCTTAAGCCCCAGTTGAATAATCCGCGGATCCAGC
>JBKJSR010000039.1:0-2532 GCA_046594355.1 Bryobacter sp. | reverse complement strand
GCGGCGAAGCCGCCTCCTGCAGTTGTGGGTCCGTGTCGATTGCCATGTTATGGCTTCTTCTTTTCATCGTGCGTTCTGCTTGCGGTGTTTGCAATTTCGCTGGCACTCGGCGCAGCAGAAAGTGTGGCACTCGCCGCCGCTCCAGGACCAATGCCAGTGGAACTCGTTGGCCCTATTGACGGGGCTGGAAACGTGGCGCGCCGACCGTCATTCGACTCTTTCGGTTGTGATGTTCCAACCAGAAACCCAAGGCCCGCTGCGATGAAGACGGCCAGGACAGTTGCGCCCGCCCCAAGCCACCCAGCGCTGAGCGTAGCTTTGGCTTGTTCTTTCGCCAAGCGCAGATTCAGCTCATGCTCAAGAAGGATGTATGGGGGCGATCCTCTTTCAAGTTTGGAGAGTTCGATCGCGAGCTTTTCCGGTGACATGCCAGTCCGTATGCGTGGATCAGGGATGTCATGGAAGCCCTGCTCAAATGCTTCTTCTTCGGCTCGACGCTGATTTTCGGCAGAGGTCATGGTCAGCTATAACGTTTGACATGAGCGGCTCGCGGAGGCAGCGCGGGCTTGTCCCAGAATGAAATGAAGGCCAAGCCTGCGCTGCCGGAGCGAGTCCGCTCGATGGAAGGATTAGGCGTCACGGTGCAGGCTGCTCTTGTGGTTGCCAGTACCAGAATAGCGCCACTTCTTGCGAGGGCGGATTAAGCCCACGATATAGGCCTGAATCGAAGCCCTGCAATTTGAAGCCACAGGACTCGTAGAGTTGACACGCTGAGACGTTGTTGCTTTGGGTTTCGAGCATGACGCCTGGGAAACGCTTTGATTCTGCCCATGCTATGGCTCGTTGGACGAGGGTTCTTGCCAGCCCGTGACGCCGAGACTCCTGAGCAACGATCAGGTTCTCGATGTGAGCGTAGCCGTTCCAACCTTTCGAAAGGTGGATTTCGGCGCCTTTCGGCGGACAACTTCTGCCACGGCGGGTACGTCTTTTCATAGGGCACGATCGCGATTGCCTCATAGCTCAGAATGCCATTTACAAGATGCAACTTCAATTCGCGCTCGACAGTGAACGTCCTGTCGCGAGCGCTCCATTCTGTGACTTGGCCGGGCGGAACTTCAACGATGCGATTCATGACGCCTAACGTCGGACGTAACCGGCGACCAAGGAACGGCGCGGCGCAGCTGCGGAACGACCTTGGGCGTCCGCGTTGACGGACCTGTTAGACAGCAAAGGCCGAAACGCGAGTGCCTGGGCGTTAGCCATCAATGTCCTCCTTGCCCTTCGAAGCAACCTCACGGTCCCACCATCCCGCCAAGTGCGCATGGAAGGCTAGACCCAGGACCAAAGCACAGAATGCCGAGACTGCAAACGCATAAGCAGCGTCGGGAACGAGGTACCACGCAATGCCTCCAGTGGCAACGAACATTCCCAAACCCGCGACTGAATAAAGCGCCGACGTGAGGGCTACAGCAAACCTACCCCGTAGGTGACCGTAGCTCTGCTTGCCTAAGAAGATGTAGTACTCAAATATAGAGCCAATCAATAACCAAGCCGGCAGAGCAATCGATGCCGAGTACACGCTGACCTTTAGCGCTGGATCCTTAGCACCGACTTGCGCTAAACCAGCCAGGACGGCGAGGCAAGCCGCCGCCCCACCGTAGCCGAGATTACGAAGCAGGATCATTCGTTCCACGCTGGGGTACCGGCGGATGCGTCGGGTGAGCAAATCTGACTTGCGTAACGTCATGAATTCTTGCCGTCTAACGTAATGTGGACCGCAAACCTGCTGAATACCACTTCTCCGAAATCATCACGTCTCCCGGTTTCGTTGCTCTAAGCCTTTGTTTTACCTCAGCTTGTTGACGTGCAACAGCAGAATTTTCCTGCCGGCGACATTGCAAACCCCGCAAAGCTGCGGCTTAACATCGTTCCTGCATCGCTTAACTGGATGAGGACATGCCGTGTGCAACTGGCAGAAACCGCAGCAAAGGCCTGCTCCCGCCGTTGCAGTCTCCACGGCTGCTTGCGCAGATGCGCGAGCGCTTGAGGTACTTGCACTACAGCTTGCGCACGGAGAAGAGTTACCTGTACTGGGTTCGCTGGTTTATCCGCTTCCATGGCCTGCGCCATCCGCGCGGCATGGGCAAGCCCGAAGTCGAAGCATTTCTGACGATGCTCGCCACCGAGCGACAGGTGGCTGTATCCACGCACCGGCAGGCGCTGAGCGCATTGCTGTTTCTCTACAAGGAAGTGCTCGGTGAGGAACTGCCCTGGATGCAAGAAATCGGCCGGCCGACGGCAGCGGGCGGATTCCGAGTGTGCTCACGGTTCCGGAGGTGCAGCGGCTGCTGCAACTCATGGAAGGACAGACAGGCTTGCTGGCGCGGCTGCTCTACGGCACCGGCATGCGCCTGATGGAAGGCCTGGCGCTGCGCGTCAAGGATGTCGATTTCGCGCGCAGCGTGATCGTGGTGCGCGAAGGCAAAGGTGCAAAGGACCGGGTTGTCATGCTGCCCCACGCGCTGGAGTCGA
>JBKJSR010000774.1:0-18431 GCA_046594355.1 Bryobacter sp. | reverse complement strand
GCTCGCGGCAATAGCGCAGCCGTCAGCGGCACTCGCCGCTAATCCGCCCGGCAGCTTCGCAGCAATCCCTGCTGCACTGCATCCCAGTGCAAAAGTAAAAAGCGGGCCTCAACCCCCTTCACGATTACTTCGATCTGAATCGCATCCCGCAACAACGGCACCAAAGTCTGCGGGAGGCTCATCTTGCCCCGGTCACCCTCCACCAGCGGCATCCCCACAAACCTTGGCATCGCCACGCCATTCAATTTCACCAGGCCCTCACCCACTCCGATATCCCGTCGCCAATCGACAAATGAACTCAACTCTTTCGCCGATCCCCGCTGGCAATAAAACGCAAGGTAAGGTGCTTTTCTATTGTCTTCTCCACTCGCAATCACGGGCGTCCCAGGGAGCGCCGCAATCTGCAGCGCCTCCCGCGATCCAGCCACCGTAACGGTAGAATACATCCAGTTTCCGGCCTTCTTCGGCGCTACTTGGATCTGTTGACCGAAGACCAGCGCCCATGCGGCGAGAACGTGAAAGAATATGGAGTGCAAGTATGCAACGTAGAACATTTTTGGGTTCGTTGGCAAGTGGCGCTTCTCTCGTCTGGGCTCAGGACTTCCCGCGTCGCGTCCCTGAATACGAAGCTCCGCTCTTCCACTTACACACTCAATTCTCCACTCCAATCCGCATCGCCAAGGCCGAATACCTCGAGCGCGACAAAGCCGGCTTCCTCCGCGTCACTAGCGCCGATGGCGCAACCGGCACCATCCGCACCAAAGACATCGACGACTTTCTCCCCATCCTTTTCCATCGTGTCTTTCCCGCCTTCATCGGGCGCGATGCCCGCGATCTCGAATCCATCGTCGACGATGTTTACATCAAGAATTACAAGTGGGCCGGTCAACCCTTCTGGAGCCCCGTCGCCGCCGTCGAACAAGCCACCTGGGATCTCCTGGGCCGCATCGCGAAAAAGCCGGTCGCCGCTCTGATGGGCGCATCCCCGCGCAAGCAAATCCCCGTCTACCTTTCCGGCTCCGGACGTGAAACCACTGCCGTTGAAGAAGTCGATATCTACGTCCGTGGCCTTGCCGAGACTGGCGCAAAGGCCGTCAAATTCAAAATCGGCGGCCGCATGACCCGCAACATCGACGCCACGCCAGGCCGCACCCGCAAGATGCTCGAGCTCGCCCGCAAACGCATGGGCGACCAGATCGTCATCTACGTGGACGCCAACGGAACCTATGATGCCGCAGCCGCAATCGAAGTCGGTAAATGGATGGCAGACCTCAAGATCGCTTTCTTCGAAGAGCCCTGCCCCTGGGAAGAAGTGAGCGAAACCAAACGTGTAGCGGACTCGCTCGAGATGCCCATCGCGGGCGGAGAATGCGACTCATCCCTCTGGCGCTTTGAAGACATGATCAATCGCCGCGTTGTCGACATCATTCAGCCAGACCTAAATTATTGTGGCGGGCTCATTCGCGCCGCCCGCATCGCTCGCATGGCTGCCAAAGTCAACATGCAAATCGTCCCGCACAATACGCAAATCGACGCCGCCGGATCGAAGATGCTCAACTTCGCCGCCGCCATTCCCAACATTGGGCCCTACATGGAATTTCCTCACCGCGAACAACCGAAGCCCGCCTCTTGGTACACCCCTAATTTGCGCATCGTAAATGGCCTGTTGCCGGTTCCCACTGGCCCGGGACTTGGCGTCGATTTCGATCCCGGATATCTGAAACAAGCCCGCCTCGTAGAGGCTGTCAAGTGAACGCAAGAATTGTCACCTGGTTAGTGCTTGGTGTGTCCAGCCTGTTACTGCTCTACGGCTGTTACCTCGTGCTGCGGTCCTTCTTGAGCGAACTGTTCCTCGCTCTGGTTCTTACCATCGTCTTTTACCCAATCTACGAATGGGTAGTTCGCAAAACCAATCGCCCCATCCTCGCCGCCTGGCTCAGCACTCTCGCGACAGCATTGCTCTTTCTGCTCCCCGTCAGTGCAGTGGGTGTCGCAATTGTCCGCGAGATGACAATCGCCATGGCGGCGCTCGGTGCTGCCATCGGTCCGTCTGGCAACTTCGAATGGTTTGATCGGGCCATTGCATTCATCAGTGCCCAAGTCGGTTGGGAACCAGGGCAAACCAAAGAATTTCTGCGAAGCCGCCTCAGCGGTTTCAGCTCCGCTCTCTTTGCCAATGCCGTCAGCGGCATTCAGGGCGTTGGCTCCTGGTTCCTTGCCAGCATCACAACTCTGGTCACCATGTTCTTCCTGTTCTGTGGTGGGGCCGGCCTTGTGCGCCAAAGCAGGAATTGGGTTCCTCTCCCACCCCACATGATCGATTCTTTACTCGCAGAAACACGTCGTCTCATGTTCGCCAATGTGTATGGTGTCGTCTTTGTTTCACTGGCTCAGGGTGTGCTAACGGGAATTGGCTTCTGGTTCTGCGGCCTTCCCTCCTCGATTTTTTGGGGAGCGATCGCCGCATTGTTCAGCATCTTCCCGATCGTAGGTTCCGCCATCGTCTGGCTTCCTGCCGTGATCTATCTCGCCAGCACAGGCGACCTTAAGAATGCTGGCATCTTGCTCGCCTGGGGCGTACTTGTCGTCAGCATGGCCGACAATATAATCCGCCCCATCGTACTCAGTGAAGGCGCTCAAATGAACACCGGCGTAATGTTCTTCGCCCTGCTGGGAGGAATTGAGGCCTTCGGATTGATTGGAATCTTCGTCGGCCCAATTGTTTTTGCCCTCGCCATCGCGGTCATCAAACTTTTCCGTGAATCCAGCCTCGCCCTCGGATTAAAATCTGAAAAAGAAAGCATCGTCCTATGAAGAAAACTATCCTCGGCATAATCCTTATGACCACCACCATGATCGCTGCGGAACGCACTGCCTATGTCGGCACTTACACCAAGCCCACCGGTAGCAAGGGCATTTACATGCTTCGCTTCGACGAAGCCACTGGCAAGCTTTCCACCCCGGAACTCGCCGCTGAAACTCCCAACCCTTCCTTCCTCACGATCAGCAGGGGAGGCAAATTTCTCTACGCCGTCAATGAGGTAAATGACGGCACCATCAGCGCCTTCGCCATCCAGCCAGGCGGCAAACTCCTCGCCCTCAATCAGGTCAAATCGAAGGGTGACGCCCCCTGTCATCTCAACATCGACAAGACCGGAAAATGGCTCGCGGTCGCCAACTACTCCAGCGGTTCCGCCGCCGTATTTCCTCTTGCCGCAGACGGCAAACTTGGCGAAGCGATTGCTACCGTGCAGCACAAAGGCACTAGCGTGGATTCCCGCCGTCAGCAAGGCCCGCACGCCCATTCCGTCAATTTCTCCGCCGACAACAAACTCCTCTACATCGCCGATCTCGGCCTCGATCAGGTCAAGATCTATAGCTTCGATGCCAAGACCGGAGCGATCACTGAAAAAGCCCAACTCGACACCCCCAAGGGCGCTGGTCCCCGCCACCTTGCTCTCGGTCCCAATGGCATCGCGTACGTGCTGAACGAAATGGCCAGCAGTGTCAGCGTCTTCCGCTACGCTGGTCAGCCCAAAGGCGAACTCCTCAACACCACCTCCGCCATCCCCGCCGATTTTAAAGCCAACACCTCCGGCGCTGAAATCGTCCTCCACCCCAAAGGGACGCTCCTTTTCAGTTCCAATCGCGGCCACGACAGCATCTCCATCTATCGTGTCGATCCCGCAACCGCCTCCATTAAATTGCTAGGCCAGCAACCTCTCGGCGGCAAAGTCCCCCGTGGCTTCGTCCTCTCGCCCGACGGCAAATTCCTCATCGCCGGCGCACAAAACAGCGATCAGATCTTCTCCTTCCGCATCAGCCTCGAAGAAGGCAAATTGGTTCCCATTGATCCTCCTGTTAGTCTCGGTAGCCCAATTTGCATCCGCTTCGTCAAGTAAAGAGTAATTAACATGCAAAGACGCTCTATCCTTTGTGCCATGCTCGGCGTGGCACCTGCGGCAAACCTCGCCCTAGGCTGGCAGGATCAATCTCAACCTATCCCCACTACGGCTGCCGAAGCCGTTGCCCTGGGCCTCCCGCGCTTCTTCACCACAACTGAATTCGAAGCCTTCTCGCAACTCGGCGACACCTTGATTCCACCCTTCGATAGCCGCCCTGGCGCAAAGCTGGCAGAAGCCCCCGAGTTCCTCGACTTCCTCCTCGGCCAAAGCCCAGCCGACGTACAATCCATCTATAAGCAAGGCATCGCGGTTTATATATTGAGGCGAAAAGCCGGTACCGAAGCCGCCCTCAAAGAGCTAAGCGAAGCGTGGACTCACAAAGGCCCCGCCAGCTCCTACTCAAAGTTCCTCAACGCAGCGAAACTCGCCTTCTATCAGGCAACGATCAATTCCCGCCAGTGGGCCGAAGCCATGTCCACTCGCAGCCGTTCCGCCGCCGGACTCGGCACTTACTGGTTGCCCATCGAATAGGACCCCGCATGAAAATCGAATACGACGTACTCATCATCGGCAGTGGTGCCAGCGGCGGCATGGCCGCTCATACGCTCACCAGGCTCGGCGCAAAATGCGTCATGCTCGACGCTGGTCCGCTCATCGACCCCGACAAGCAACGCGTCCTAAAACCTGTCGCCGACTTGCCCTATCGCGGCTTCGGTAAACCCGGCCGCTTCCCCCACGTCACTCAAGCCAGCGAATTCTCGGCCAATATGTGGGCCGACGAAAAGCAGAACCCCTACACCTACGATCCCGCCAACCCCTACTACTGGGTCCGCATCCGTCTGGTCGGTGGCAAGACTCTTGCTTGGGGCCGCGCCTCATGGCGTCTGAGCGACTACGAATTCAAGTGCAAAGATCACGACGGCTTCGGTGAAAACTGGCCTGTCGAATACAAAGACCTCGCGCCCTTCTACGACCGCGTCGAGCCCCTCTTTCGCGTCAGCGGCCGCAAAGAAGGCTTCCCTCAACTTCCGGACGGCAATTTCCTTCCCGACGAATCCCGCGACAGCGAATGCGTCCAGCGCTTCCTCGCAGCTTGCCGCAAACACGAAGTCCCCACCACCAAACAGCGCCGCAGCACGGGCACCCTCGCCAGCAGTCTCAACCTCCTGCTTCCTCCCGCCATGGAGACCGGCAACCTCACCCTCGTTCCCAACGCCGTCGTGCGCGAACTCAGCCTCGATCGCAACACGGGCAAAGTAAACGGCGCTCACTTCGTCGATCGCGTCTCGAAACGCGATTATCATGTAGCCGCAAAAATAGTCATCCTCGGCGCATCCACGCTTGAATCCACCCGCATCCTTCTCAACAGCAATCTAGCCAATTCCAGCGGCACCCTTGGTCACTATCTCTTCGATCAGTTCTACGTAAAGGACGTCGTGCAGGCGATCGTTCCAGAAGCGCGTGGCGGCAATGCGCCCCGCGGCCTCATGGGTGGCGGCGGTTACATTCCCCGCTTCCGCAATCTGAAAACGAAATCCAAAGACTTCATCCGCGGTTACTCTTACGATTTCGGCAGCGGCAATAGTCCCGGCCCCAAATACTTTTCAACCTATGGACAACCCCTCTGGGAGAAACTCGCCGATCACCAGGGTACCGGCTTCAGCCTCACCGCCATGGGCGAAGTTCTCCCGCGTTACGAAAACGTCGTCCGCATCAATAAGCAAAAAGTTGACGCCTGGGGCATCCCGGTTCTTCACATCAATCACACTTACACCGCCAACGAATTCGCGATGGCCAAAGATTCGATGAATAGCGCTGAAGAGCTCTGCAAAGACTCGGGTTTCGAGATTCTGGCCAAGCACTGGGAAATGGTTCCTCCCGGCGAAAGCATCCACGAACTCGGCACCTGCCGCATGGGCAACGACCCGAAGAAAAGCGTCCTCAATCAGTGGAATCAATCGCACGACATCAAGAATCTCTTCGTCGTCGATGGCGGCGCATTTGTAAGTGGAGGCTCGCAGAATCCAACTCTAACGATCCTCGCCCTGACGCTCCGCGCCAGTGAATTCATTGCCGATCAGAGGAAGAAGGGCAGCCTATGAGGCTCCTGCTACTCTTTTTGCTTCCCCTCGTAATGTGGGCCGCCGATCCACCCAGGCAACCCATCGCCTTCAGTCACAAGCAGCACGTCGGCGACCTCAATCTCAAATGCCAGACCTGCCACACCAGCCCCGCCCCCAGCGAAGTCATGACCTTTCCGGCTGAGGCAAAATGCATGGCTTGTCACCAGACTGTAAGGACGGATTCGGAAGAAATTCAAAAGCTCGCCAAGTTCTTTACCGGCAAGAAGCGCGTCCCCTGGGTCCGCGTTTACCAGCTCCCTACTTTCGTCTACTGGAGCCACAAATCTCACACTGACGCAGGTGCTGTGTGTTCCGATTGCCACGGTGACGTAAAGGCCCTCACTATAATGTCGAAAGAAAAAGACATCTCCATGGGTGCCTGCATGGATTGTCACCGCCAGAAAAAAGTCGCTAACGACTGCACTTACTGCCACGACAAATTGAACTAGCCGAAGTTCTCACCGCGATACCGAGTGGGCGCGGTCGAAGCACTAGCGGTATCTTACCGACTCTAGAAACAACCCCGAAGACGGCGCTGTCCAAGCCGCCACATCCAGCCGCGCCACTTCCTTAGCCTCAAGCAGCAGCTTAAAGTCTTCCATCGATATCTCTCGCAGCCCCAGCTTCACCAGCGTCCCCGTCAGCCGCCGCACCATCCGCCACACAAAGTGCGATGCTTCAATGCGGAACAGCAGCCGGTCGTCCTGCGCCACAATCTCTGCCCGCTCCACCACCACGATCGAAGATTCATTCGGCCGCGAAGGGTCTTGTGCCTGATAACAGCGGAAGTCGTGCCGCCCCACCAACAGCGCGGCTGCCTCTTGCATGGCTGCCACATCCAGCCGCTCCTTCACCCACCACACATAACGCTTCTCAAACGCCGTCTTGCGCGTCGCGATCTGATAAACGTATTCCCGCGCCACCGCATCGTGACGTGCATGAAAGGCCGGCGAAGCCTTCACTACTCGCACCACACAAATCTCCGCCGGCAACTTCTGATTCACCTGTGCCGCGACAAACACTTCCGAAACGCCGGACCTGCCGCTAAATTTCACATGCGCCACTTGCCCCCGCGCATGCACTCCCGCGTCCGTCCTGCCGGCTCCAACTAACTCCACCTCACACTGCAATACCTGCTCAAATGCGGATCGCAATTCACCCATCACCGTGCGCGCATTCCGCTGCTCCGCCCAGCCGCTATACTTGCCCCCGTCGTATTCCACCGTGATTTGTAAACACTGGTTGGCCTTCGTCTTTAGTTGGTCACGAACGTGTTGCACTCGGTAACCTTACCACTCTGAAATCCGCGATTGAACCATTCCTTGCGTTGCGCCGATGATCCGTGCGTAAAGCTCTCGGGTCGCACTCTGCCCGTCGTCATTTGTTGTATGTGATCGTCACCCACCGCCGACGCAGCCTTCATCGCTTCATCCACGTCCCCAGTCTCCAGCAAATTCCGTTGGCTGGTCGAGTTCGCCCAAATGCCGGCAAAGCAATCCGCCTGCAATTCCATCAGCACGCTCAACTGTTTCTGCGCCCGTGGATTCCGCTCCTGCGCCATTCTCAACTTCCGCTCTATCCCCAGAATATTCTGCACGTGATGCCCAATCTCGTGCGCAATCACGTAGGCCTGCGCAAAGTCTCCCGGCGCTCCAAACTTCCGTTTCAATTCATCGTAAAAATTGAGATCGACATACACTTTCTCATCGGCAGGGCAATAAAAAGGCCCCATCGCCCCCTCGGCATCCCCGCAACCACTGCGTACAAAATCGCGGAATAACACCAGTTTGGAGCGTCGATAAGCCACACCCTGCTGCTCCGGCAACACTTTGGTCCAGGTGTTCTGCGCATCATCGAGTACAAACCCGACAAACTGCTTCAACGTCTCCTCTTCCGCAGTCTTCGGACGCGCCTCGCGTCGTGCGGCAATTGGTGCCGCCGATCCCCCGCCTCCCAAAAACGGACTGAGCAGATCGATCTTGAAGACAAAGCTCAGGATGCCCAACACAACCATGCCGCCCAGACCAAGTCGCATTCCTCCAAAGCCGCCGCCTCCAAACCCTCTCGCGCCTCCGCCGCCCTCATCCCGGCGATCTTCGACATCTGAACTTTCGTGACCTTCATCCCAACGCATCGTTTCACCTCCAAAATTAAAGCGTAGCCGATTTCTACCCGCTAAGCGCCTCACTTGATATGCTGAGTCGGTTATGTCTGAAGTGTTTCCCAAAATCCACAACGCCATGTGGCCCGGCCTCGTCGGCAAGGGTCCCGATTCCGAACCCCCCATCGATCTCGACACCATGCTCGACTTCACTGCAAAAGCTGAAGTGAATGGCACCCGCTTCGATGGCGTAGATCTCTTCCTCTTTGAGCCCCACACCAGCATCGATGCCGGTGACGATACCATCCAGGCTCTCGCCGATAAAGTAGCCGCCAAAGGCCTCGTCATCGGAAGCGTGGTCGCCCCAGTCTGGCCTCCCACAGGCGGCGGTTCCGCCATGGGCAACGACGAAGAGCGCGCCGCTTTCCTGTCCAGTGTTCGCAAGTCCTGCCGCATCGCCTCGCGGCTCCGCGAGCTCGGCATCCGTCCCCACGGCATCGTCCGCATCGATTCCGCATCCTCTCCCGAACACTGGGCGCAAGACCCCTCCGGCAACCAGAAAAAGATTGCCGCAACCTTCAAACAGGCTGCTGTCATTGCTAGAGATCACGGCGAACGTCTCGCCGCCGAAGGCGAAATCTGCTGGGGCGGCATGCACAGTTGGAAGTACATGCTCGAACTCCTCGAACTTACTGGCGAGCCCGAAACAGTGGGCTTCCAGGCCGACATGGCCCATACGCTTCTCTACACGATGGGTTACAACGCCCCCGAACACCGCCTCCTTCCCGAAGGCTATGACTGGGCTGATCGTCAACCCCTCGAAGCAGCTCTCACGCAAATGACCGCCGCCCTCCGGCCCTGGACCTTCGACTTCCACGTCGCGCAAAACGACGCCACCGTCAAAGGCTCCGGCTCCCATGACAAGACCGGTCGCCACTGCCTGCCCACCGATCCCAACGGCAAGCTCAACGTCGCTAAAGACGCCGGCTACTGGCTCCGCGATGCAAACGGAAAACTCACTAAATCGCTCCGTCACATTTGCTGGGATGGCTGTATGTTTACCAACGAAACTCTCATGCGACAGGAGACCTGGAACAGCATCCTCGCGACGATGATTTCCGTGCGCGACGCCCACGGCTGGACCGAATAGTTTTATGGCTAAAAAGAAACTCAACATCGGCATGGTCGGCTACGGCTTCATGGGCCGTGCCCACTCCAACGCCTTCCGCAAAGCCGGCAATTTTTTCCCGCTCGACTACGACATCGTCCTCAAATCCGTCTGCGCCCGCAACGCCGAAAAGGCTCAGGATTTCGCAGCGAACTGGGGCTACGAAGATATCGAGACCGACTGGCGCAAGCTCATCGAGCGCAAAGACATTGATGTGATCGACATCGCCAGTCCCAACGACACCCACAAAGAAATCGCCATCGCCGCCGCCGCCGCCGGCAAGATGATCCTCTGCGAAAAACCACTCGGCCGCAACGCCACCGAGAGCGAAGAGATGGTCGCCGCCGTCGAGAAGGCCGGCGTCGCCAACATGGTCTGGTACAACTACCGCCGCGTCCCAGCCGTCACCATGGCCAAGCAGTTGATTGACGAAGGCCGCCTCGGCCGCATCTTCCACTACCGGGCAAAATTCCTCCAGGACTGGACCATCAACGCCGACCTCCCCCAAGGCGGCACTGCCCTTTGGCGTCTCGACGTCAATGTCGCTGGCAGCGGCGTCACCGGCGACTTGCTTGCTCATTGCATCGATACCGCGATGTGGCTCAACGGACGCATCACAGAGGTCTCGGCCATTACGGAAACCTTCGTCAAAGAGCGCATGCACACCCTTACTGGCAAAGTGGAAAGTGTCGGCATCGACGACGCCAGCCTCTTCATCGCACGCTTCGCCAACGGTTCATTAGCCACCTTCGAAGCCACCAGATATGCGAGAGGCCACAAGGCTCTGTACACCCTCGAAATCAACGGCGAAAAAGCTTCTATCTCCTGGGATCTCCACGACCTCCACCGTCTCCAGTATTTCGATCATGGTGATGAGGGCAAGCTCCGCGCCTGGCGCAACATTCACGTCTCCGATAGTGACCAGCCTTATATGAAGAACTGGTGGGTCCCGGGTCTGCAAATTGGGTACGAGCACAGCTTCGTCCACCAGGCTGCGGACTTCGTAACAGGTCTAGGCAATGGGCAAATACCAGGCCCCAACTTCCGCGAAGCCCTCCAAACCGACTACGTCACGGACGCCGTCCTAAAAAGCGCCCGCGAACACAATTGGCAGTCTGTCAAGACCGCTTAGCTAAGATGAATTAGCCATGGCAACCGCGAAAGCCTCGTCAACTGACAACAGACTCACTTCGATATCCATTGAAAACTTCAAGAGCATTTCCTCGCCTCAAGTCGTTCAAGTTCGCGGGCTAACCTTGCTGGCAGGCGCAAACAGCTCTGGCAAATCCAGTGCGATGCAGCCGCTGCTGTTGATGAAGCAAACGCTAGAAGCGACTTATGATCCAGGAACCTTTTTGCTCGACGGGCCGATCGTCCGCTTCACTTCCGCAAAGCAAATTTTATCAATCGGCAAGAAGTATTTCACAGTTGGTTTTGGATTCGTCCAAAATATAGAGGCATCGTTAACATACGTAGCTCAAGAGTCTGTCGGACTCGAAGTTGCGAGATTGAGTACCACTGCCGACAAGGAACCTACTCAAAATACGTATCCGGGTATGGGCCATGATCACATGCAGTCCTTGATGGGCGATTCCATGGATAAGCTGTTTCCATTTGCCGAAATGGCAAAATACTTCAAGAATTTTAAGGTTACTAAGGACCGATGTCTTTTGGATTTGGGGCCCTACGACATTCCATCGGGAATGTTTCGTGGATTAGATATTCGAGTTGAAGCCGGAAGTTCCCAGCGAGATATTAAAGAGAATCTGCTTGGCATGCTCTATTTGCCCGGGCTTCGAAGAAATCCTGAGCGAACATCCCAAAAAACAGCAACATCAAATCCTTTCCCCGGCCCCTTTGATGTTTATTACGCGAGTATAATCCATCAGTGGAAAATCGCCTCTGAAAAGTCGAAGATAGCTGAACTCGGGGCTACAATGGCGGAGCTAGGCCTCACCAGTGCCGTCATTTCAGAACAAGTCGATGAGACGAGGATCGAATTGAAGGTAGCCCGCGTTGACTCGCCAACACCGTTGCGAGGCAAATCAGACTTCGTCAGCATTGCCGACGTAGGCATTGGCGTTTCCCAGGTGTTGCCAGTAATCGTTGCTCTTCAAGTCGCTGTGCGGAACCAAATCGTTTACCTCGAACAACCCGAGATTCATTTGCACCCACGAGCCCAAGTTGCTCTCGCTGCAGTCATCGCTCGTGCGGTGAAACGGGGCGTAATTGTCATTGCCGAAACGCACAGTTCCCTGCTACTCAGAGGAATCCAGACCTTGGTGGCCGAAGGCGAGCTTCCCGGTAAAGACGTCGCCCTCCACTGGTTTCAGCGAAATCCAAGAACCGGCAAAACAAAAATCTCTCACACAGAGCTGGACGAAGACGGAGCCTTCGGCGACTGGCCAGCGGATTTCGACGACATTCAACTCGGCAGCAGCCGCCAATACCTCGATGCCGTCGCCAAGCGGCATCTCGGTTAAACATGGCAAAGCGCAAAGGCCACCGAATCGTAGTGGATGCATCTGTCGCCACGGCATCTGGGGAATCTCATAACGAGGTTTCCATCGCCTGCCGAGGCTTTCTCGAGGAATTTCGCAAGGGTCCAAGCCGCCTTGTTCTCTACTCGGAAATACGTCAAGAGTGGCTTCGGCATCCATCGGCTTTTGCACTGGAATGGCTAGCCGCGATGGTTGCTTCCAAGCGAGTCGACAACTTTCAGATCGCAGATCAACCCGAACTCCGGGAATTGCTAAACTCGATTGATCTTCTGATCACGGAGAAGCGGCATTGGGCCAAGGACTTCCATCTGATTTGCGCGAGCCTTCAAACCGATAAATCGATTGCATCTCGGGACCGAAAAGCAGAGGCGGTTTTCCGTAAGCTCGCCGCATCGGTTCAAACTCTTCATAAAATCGAATGGTTCGATCCCGAGCGGGACGCCGCACACATGCAGCCCTGGCTTCAAGGCAAGAACCCGCAAAAGCGCCAATTCTGTCTTAAACCCTAGCTCACGCGGCAGGCATTGGCGAGTACCGCTCGACACGGATTTTCCCGGCGTCCTTAAGCGCGACAGCAAGATCGAAAGCGGCTTGCATCCGAACCCAGGTGTCAGGCGTGCTGCCAAAAGCCTTCGAGAGCCGAATGGCCATCTCCGCTGAGATCCCCGCCTTCTCGTTGACCACGTTGTTGAGCGCCTGCCGCGTCACGCCAAGCACTTTCGCGGCCTCAGTGACGCTCAGGCCAAACGGCTCAAGGCAATCATTCCGCACGATACGCCCGGGATGGACTGGCTTCTTCACGATTCCCCCTCCTACTCCGCCTTCTTCTGCGTAAACTCCGTCACCCAATCGATAAAGCTCTTATACCAGAGCAGACTATTCTGCGGCTTCGAAATCCAGTGTCCCTCATCCGGAAAAAGCACCATCTTCGAAGGCACCTTCTGCAACTGCAAACTCGTAAACAACTGCATCCCCTGTCCCACCGGCACCCGATAATCCAGCTCCCCATGCAACACCAGCGTCGGCGTCTTGAAGTCCCGCACAAAGTAACTCGGGCTCCACTTCGCGTAAGTCTCCAACTGATCCCAGGGCATCCCCTTAAACTCCCAACTCACAAACCACAACTCTTCCGTTTCCCCCGCCATCGACCGCAAATCAAACACACCCGCATGGCTCACAAACGCCTTAAAACGGTTCGTATGCCCAAGCATCCAATTCACCATATACCCGCCATAACTGCCACCAGCCGCCGCAAAACGCTCCTTGTCCGCCCACGCCTCGTTCTCCACCTTGTCCACCACCGCCATGATGTCGTCGTACACCTTACCGCCCCAATCATCGCTAATCTCATCCGTAAACTTCTGCCCGTA
This sequence comes from Bryobacter sp., assembly GCA_046594355.1. Taxonomy (GTDB): domain Bacteria; phylum Acidobacteriota; class Terriglobia; order Bryobacterales; family Bryobacteraceae; genus Bryobacter. Next base: position 5,263 of record JBKJSR010000774.1, on the reverse strand, counting down.
ACCCGTAGACCCACGCGGATTCGGCATCACAACCACAAACCCCGCATTCGCAAACACCTGCGGATTCCACCGGTAACTCCAGCTCTGTCCCCAAGCCCCCTGCGGACCGCCATGAATCAGAAACAACACCGGATACTTCTTCTTCGCATCAAACCCAAACGGCTTCAACACAAAGCTATGCACCTTCGCTTTATCCGCCCGCTCCACATAAAATTCCTCCAGCGCCGGAATCTCATATTCAGCCAACAACGCATCATTCAACTTAGTAAGTGCAACCGGAGTCGATCGCGAAGCAGCCTTGAATATCTCAACCGGCTTCGTTCCCGAATGCTCCGTATAAATCATCGTCTTCCCGTCCGGCGAAAATTGAACATCGTCCAGATGCGACGCCCCAGCCACCACGGTCTGCGACCCGCCACCAGCCACCGGCGTCAACTGCAGCGTCACCCGCCCACGGTCCTCGATCGTATAAAATAACCGCTTCGAATCCCCCGCCCAGGTCATCGATCCCACCGCGCGATCCAGACCTTCAGTCAACAAATTCGCCACACCGCTCGTACGATCCATCACCACCAGCCGCCACTTATCGCTCTCAAATCCCGCCTTCGCTTGCGCACGATAAGCCAGATACTTGCCATCCGGAGAATATAGTGGCGATAAGTCGGCCGCCGCATTCACAGTGATCTTTTTCGCCTCGCCCCCACCCATCGGCACGACGTATAAATCGCTATTCGTCGACATCGCCGGAACCTCATCCGCCTTCATCGCAAAGCAAAGCTCGGCCCCATCGGGCGAGATCGCATAATCATCCGGCCCACCCAGCGAAAACGGCGGCACATCCAGCGGACCCGGCGTCAAATCCTTCACCTTCCCGCCACCCAACGCCACCACAAACAAATGATTCCGGCGCGCGCCCTGATACTCGGTCCAATGCCGGTAAAGCAAAGCCGTATAAACACGCGCCTTCACCTTCGAGGCCGCCTCCGCATCCAACCGTTTCTTGTTGCAATCCTCATCCGCGCAATCCGGATAAACGCTCGACTGGAAAACGATATTCTTTCCGTCCGGGCTAACCAGTAATCCTCCCGCTTCCGTCGCAATCGTGGTCACCTGCGTTGGCGCACTCCCGTCCGGATCCATGGTCCAAACCTGCGCGGTCCCCCCACGATTCGAAATCCACGCAATCCGCTTCGAGTCCGGCGTCCACTTCGGCCGCTCGTTCACGCTTCCTTCGCTCGTAATCTGCTTCGGCGCACCGCCGTCGACGGCAACAACATAGATGTGTCGCGTCGAAGTATTCATCTCGACATCAAACTTGCGCACCGTAAAAGCCACCGTCTTGCCGTCCGGTGAAATCGCTGGCTCGCCAATCCGCTGGATCTTCCAGATCGCTTCCGCATCGAGCATCTTCTTCTGGCCAGACAGAAACGGACTCGCCGCAAGCAATACCAATAGCAGGTGACAACGCATGAAACCCATTCTAGCTCCCGCCAGCCCCATGCTAAAATCGTTCATTACACAATGATTAGGGCATATCGCGGCGTCGTGCCGAAGATCGCCTCGTCCTGCTACATCGACCCCAGCGCCCAAGTGATCGGTAACGTCGTGATCGGCGAACGCTCAAGCGTGTGGCCGCTGGTAACGATCCGGGGCGACGTGCATCACATCCACATCGGAGAAGAGTCGAACGTTCAGGACAACAGCACCCTGCACGTAGAAGGCCCCAACTTTCCACTGTTCATCGGCAATCGCGTTACGGTCGGCCATCAGGTTTGCCTCCACGGTTGCACGATTGACGACGACGCTCTCATCGGCATAGGTGCCATCGTCCTCAACGGTGCCCACATCGGCCAAGGCGCAATCGTCGCCGCCGGCTCTCTCGTTCCTGAAGGCATGCACATCCCCGCGAACATGCTTGCCATGGGGGTCCCCGCCAAAATCCGCCGCGCGGTCACTCCTGAGGAATCGGAACGCTTCCGCATCAACGCCCAACACTACGTCGATGCCCGTGCCATCTACCGCGAGGAACCATCGTGATCAAAGCAGTCAAAGGCACCCGCGACATTCTGCCGCCCGCCATCTCCGTCTGGAACCAGGTCGAACTCGTCTCCCGCGCAGTCTTCAACACTTACAACTTCCAGGAGATCCGCACTCCGATTTTCGAAGAGACCGCGCTCTTCTCCCGTGGCGTCGGCGAAGAAACCGACATCGTCACCAAGGAGATGTACACCTTCAAGGATCGTGACGATTCGAGTCTCACCCTGCGTCCTGAAAACACCGCGAGCGTCATCCGCGCCTACATCGAGCATCGCCTCGACCAGATTCCCGGCCTCCAGAAACTCTTCTACATCGGTCCCATGTTTCGCCGCGAACGTCCCCAAAAGGGCCGCTACCGCCAGTTCTCGCAGATCGGCGCGGAAGTCATTGGAAGCGAATCCCCCAGCGTCGACGCCGAAGTCATCGAGATGGTCTGCACGCTTCTCGATACCTGCGGTGTCTCCGGCTACAAGCTCATGATCAACAGCGTCGGCACTCCCCAGTCCCGCCCCGCTTTCATCGAAGCGATCCGCGAACAGCTCCTGCCCGTCCAGGATCAACTAAGCATTGATTCGCAACGGCGTCTCGAAACCAATCCCCTCCGCATCCTCGATTCCAAAGCACCCGAAGACCAGCCCCACATCGGCGATCTTCCTTCGATACACGACTATCTCGACGAAGACTCGCGCACCCACTTTGCCCGTGTTCGCGAGTACCTCGAAGACCGTGGCATCGCTTACACCGTCAATCCGCGCATGGTGCGCGGTCTCGACTACTACACCCGCACCACCTTCGAGATCGTTCATGAGGGTGCTCTCGGTTCTCAAAATTCAGTACTCGGCGGCGGCCGCTACGATGGCCTCGCCGAAAGCCTGGGCAGCCGCGTTGCGGCACCCGGCATCGGCTTCTCCATTGGCGAAGACCGCCTCGTGATGACGGTTGAAGAGGCTCACCCCGGCAAGTACGGGCACACCCTCGATCTCTTCATCGCCCCCATGGACGAACCCAGTTTTCGCCACGCGAGCCTCATTGCCCGCGAACTCCGCCGCGACGGCATCGTCGTCGAACTCGCCGCCGCTGGCAAGCTAAAACGCTCCATGGAACTCGCCAGTAAACTCAGCGCGCGCTTCGCCCTGCTCGTCGGCGAATCCGAAGTCGCGAGCCAACTCTACAGCTTAAAAAACATGCAGACCGGAGAGCAGATCTCCGTTCCACGGGAAGACTTGAAGAAACACATATGCCAGAAGATTTGAAGCTCGACTTTTTAGGGGACCTCCAGCGCACGCACGATTGCGGCACCATCGGACTCGCCAACCAGGGCCAGCGCGTCCTGCTCATGGGCTGGGTGCATCGCCGCCGCGATCTCGGCGCTCTCATCTTCATTCATCTGCGAGACCGCGCCGGCGTCTCCCAGTGCGTTTTCCGCATTGAAGAAAACTCCGCCGTTCACTCGCGTGCCGAACAGATCCGTCCCGAATACGTCGTTGCCGTCGAAGGCATCGTCGAAAAGCGCAGCGCCGACACCATCAACCCCAACCTCCCTACGGGCGAAGTTGAAATCGTCGTCGATAAGCTTTGGATCCTCAATGAATCCAAGCCCGCCCCCTTCCCGATGGAAGAAGAGGGCAACATCAGCGAAGAGGCGCGCCTCAAATATCGCTTCGTCGATCTGCGCCGTCCCCGCATGCAGCACAACATCATGTTGCGTTCCAAGGTCGCCCTCGCCGCCCGCAAGGCCATGTACGATTCCGGCTTCCTCGAAATCGAAACTCCCTTCATGACCAAGTCCACGCCAGAAGGTTCCCGCGACTTCCTCGTCCCCTCGCGCATGAACCCCGGCACCTTCTACGCTCTTCCCCAAAGCCCGCAAATCTTCAAGCAACTCCTCATGATCGCCGGCTTCGACAAGTACTTTCAAATTGTCCGCTGCTTCCGTGACGAAGACCTCCGCGCCGATCGTCAACCCGAGTTCACTCAGATCGACATCGAGATGAGCTTCCCCCAACAGGAAACCATTTTTTCTACCGTCGAGAAACTCGTCCTCGCCATCTTCGCCGAAGCGGGCTTCCACATCACCGCGCCCTTCCTTCGCCTCACCCACAAGCAGGCCATCGAACAATACGGCATCGACAAGCCCGACCTCCGCGTCCCTCCCTTGGTCAACGTCACTGATCTCTTCGTAGGTCAAGGACTCGGCACAGAAGGCCTCCCCATGGTCGCCATCACCATCCCCAAGCTCCAGCTCTCGCGCAAAGAGCGCGACGACGCCAAAGCCTTCGGTGTTGAAAAAGGCCTTCGAGTTCTCGACGATCTGAAGCGTCTCGACCGCGACATGCCCGAAGCCATGGCCGAAGTCCGCAAGCGCACCGGCGCAACCGACGAAGACACGCTCATGATCGCCGCCTGGCCCACCGAACCCACCGGCCACCGTCCTCAAGATACGGTCTATCTCGCCGCCGGCCAGCTCCGCCTCCACCTCGCCCAGAAGTTCAACGACCGCCACAATCTCCTCGACCCCAAAGACCTCCGCCTCCTCTGGGTCACCGATTTTCCAATGTTCGAATGGGATGCTGAAGAAGAGCGCTGGCAGGCCACTCACCACCCCTTCACCTCGCCCTTCGACGAAGACTTGGACAAGCTCGAATCCGATCCTGCCAGCGTCCGCTCGAAGGCTTACGACCTTGTCATCAGCGGTGTCGAAATCGCTTCCGGTTCGATCCGTATCCATCGCCGCGATATCCAGTCCAAGATCTTCTCCGCCATTGGTTTCTCGATGGAAGAAGCGAAGTTCCGCTTCGGCTTCCTCCTCGACGCGCTGGAGTATGGAGCCCCGCCACACGGCGGCATCGCCCTCGGCTTCGACAGGCTCATCATGATGCTCGCGGGCGAAACCAGCATCCGCGACGTGATCCCCTTTCCCAAAACTTCAAAGGGCACCGACCTCATGTGCGAAGCTCCCAGCACCGTCCCCGACAAGAACCTCCGCGAACTAGGCATCCAACTCCGCGTCAAGGCCTAGCTCGCTACCCAAAACGCAAAAGAAGGCCCCGAACAATCGACGGTTGAACTGTTTCGGTTCGACTGAAGCCGAAGGTGTGCCGAGTTAAGTTAAAAACGACCTGGGGGCTTCCCTGCCGTGTGAATTATTCGTATCAATCGTCTTGAAACCAACCCAAGGGGCGGTTCATCGTGCGGTTTCGCGTTTCCTCTCCGAAGCGACGATGGC
>JBKJSR010000737.1:0-8762 GCA_046594355.1 Bryobacter sp. | reverse complement strand
GGCAGAAAGACACAAAGACCCGCCTGCAAGAGCCAATGCTGCCGTCCCAGCATCACTCCAACCATCACTCCTGGCCGCGCTAGCCAGTGTACTGTCCCCATCAGTTCCAGCCACCATAAACAAAGCGCCAAAGTTCCGATCTACACCAGCAATGCTCCCGGCCGTACGAGTTAATCCACTGCGCCCATTGGTTTCAGCCGCCATACCCAAATCGCCACGATTCCAATCCACACCAGCACCACTCCCGTTCGCCTAATCAGTTGCAAAGACCCCATCAGCTCCGTGCTGAGAGCCACCGCCAAAACAGTTGCCAGCCCCAACTCAACGAGTCGTTCGCGCACGGTTGTCTCGCCGCCACCGGATTGTCGTCACAAACGTATCTCCCCGGAACGGTTTGTCTACGAGTATGTCTCCTAATGTAATCAGGGTCTCCCTCGCGCTGATATTCGTGACATGAAAGTTACCATGCATCGCCGCTCCATCCATCGGAACTAACACTCGCTCTGTATCTTTGACAAGTGCTTTACGCTTCGTGTCGAACAATGCTATGTAAGTCGGAGTGCGCCACCTGAATATCTTATCATTCACGGGGTCCCTGCGTGTGTAACTCAGGTAAAGGCCGCTGCTATGCGTGATCCAGTGCTGCTGCGTCGTCGAAGTCACCAGCGGGCTTCCGTCGTCGAAGCGGTGCGTCTCCAGATCTCCCCAACTCAACCCGTCGCGCGACACGGCAAAGTGCCCCCGGTTGTCTTCCGCCCGGATCGTCAGCCAAAATCTGCCGTCGGCCTTCGTCAGCGATGGCTCCATGAGGCCCCGCTTCACCGGCAGCTTCAGAATGTTGCCAAGTTGTTTCGCCCTCAGATCCAAGCCGTCAAACGAACAAAGCAGCGTACTCACGCTATGGTCCGGCCGGTCGGATTTCAGCGTCACCGGCACCAGCACATCGCCGTTCGGCAGCGTATATCTCTGGCTGCACCCGGCGCTCATCAGTTGCGAAGCCTCCGGATGAACAAACTCCAGTTTGCGCGGCTTTGTCCACGACCCATCCGCTTTGCGAACAAAGTAGCGGATCCAGCGGTCTTCCCCCGGACGGATCAGCTTCTCGTCCTTGTAATGCACATCTTGACCGAGGCAAAGCACCACGCCTGTTTTCGGGTGATACTCGGGAACCACATCGCTCACCACGTCTTCATATCCGCCCCCTAAAACGCTTCGCTCAAGCGCAGGGATTGGCTTTCGATCGCTCCAGGTCTTGCCCCCATCCCGGCTCTCGGAGTAGTGCGGCTGATGCATCACATCCGAATCGGTGAGCAACTGCACTGTCATCAAAAGGTAGCCGTCGGCGGCCGCTACTTTCGGATGAAACCAGCACGCACCACTCTTCTTACCCTCCCAGATCAGGCGGGTTTCGATGCTTTCGATGAGTTCTTCCCGCCTCGCGGCGAGCAGACTAACCGCGCTTCGTCTCGTAATCTGCAAAGCGTTCCTTGAACTCGTCCCAGCCCGCTCTTCCCATCAAAGCGTAAGTGAACTTCTTGCCCAACTCCACGCCCTCCTGGTCGAAAGCATCGATGTTCATCAACTCGCCCATGAAGGCGGTCTCGAATTCCATCATCTGAAAGAAGGCCCCGAGATGCTCTTCATCCACGCGATCGAGGGTAAAGGAGCAGTTGGGTCGGCCGCTGGTAGCAAGGGCCGCTTCGGTCGCCCGCCGCTCGCAGTCGAGCAGCTTGCCCATGCTCTGACCGCTCAGATAATCAAAGCCATCGAGCCCAAGTTTCACCTTCGGAATCTTGATCGGCTTCTTCGCCTTCTTCACCACCCAAAAGCTATAAACCTTATCGTTCGGCCCTTCCATATAGAGCTGCACTTGCGAGTGCTGGTCCGTCGTACCAAGCGCCGCGATCGGCGTCTGCCCCACATTCACGGTCGCGCCATTCCGGTCCTTGGCCTTGCCAAGCGATTCGGCCCAAAGCTGACGGAACCAGAATGCCGTCCCCCACAAGGAGTTCGAATAAGGGAAGGCCACCTGAATGGCTTTCTTCTTCAAAGTCAGAATCAGCCAATGATGCAACGCCGAGCTAAGGGCGATGTTCTCGCCCAAATCTTCATTCCAGGCCGCCGTTGTCATCTCAGCCGCACCCCGGCAAAGCTTCTTGATATTCACGCCAATCAGCGCCGCCGGCACCAGGCCCACTGCCGAGAGCACGCTAAATCGCCCGCCCACGTTTTCCGGAATGTGGAAGGTCGTGTAGCCTTCCTTCGTCGCCAGTACTTTCAAATCGCCTCGAGCTTCGCTCGTAACTGCAATGATCCGGCCTGCCGCCTTCTTGCCGATACCTTCCATCAGCCACTCGCGAACAATCAGAAACCCGCCCATTGTCTCCGCTGTCGAACCCGACTTCGCAATCACCACCACCACGGTCTTTTTCGGCGACATGCTGTCGAGAGCATGATTGAGAAAGTCCGGGTCGACGTTGTCGAGGATCACCAGTCGCGGATTCTTCGAGCTATGCTGGCCCTGCACCGGATGAGGTCCGCGCATCGCACAATCCACCGCCCAGCAACCCAAGGCACTGCCGCCAATGCCTACAACACAAACCGTGTCGTAGCTACCGGCGATTTTCTTCGCCGCCGCCTCAATCTCCTGAATCAGCTCTTTGTTTCCAGGCAGATCGGGAAAGCCATATTTACCTTCTTCCCACTGCTTCCGGAAGCCCCGGAGCGCCGCAACGGCGGCTTCCTTGCCACCATCGATCTCGGCCGTTGTCAGGCCGTGTTCTTCACCTACCATCGACGCAAGCAGGTTGCGTGGGTCAAAGCTGATCGACATCTGAATCTCCTATTGCTTCTGGAAGGAAGCGAGTTTGCGGGCGATAAAAGTCGTATCCATCAATCCGGCCGCGAAGTCTTCATCATGCATGATTTTCTTCTGCAACGGAATCGACGTGTAGATTCCCTCAACAACAAACATGTCGAGGGCGCGCTTCATGCGGGCGATAGCCTCGGCGCGGTCGCGGCCATGCACGATCAATTTAGCCACGAGGGAATCGTAATAAGGCGGTATCACGCCATCGGTATAGACGGCCGTATCCACGCGCACGCCAATGCCACCCGGCAGGTTCAAGCCGGTAATCTTGCCAGGGCAGGGAGCAAAAGTCTCCGGATGTTCGGCGTTGATACGGCACTCCATCGCATGCCCCGTAATCGTGATCGGCCCGCCGAGAATGTCTTCGAGACGCTCTCCCGCCGCAATGCGAATCTGAGCTTTTACGATGTCGATCCCGGTGACCATTTCCGTCACCGGATGCTCCACCTGGATGCGGGCGTTCACTTCAATGAAGTAAAGCTTCCCTTGCTCGTCCATCAAAAATTCAACCGTGCCGGCGTTCTGGTATCCAACCGCCTTCAGCGCCGATTTGATCGCCAAAATCGTCTCTTCCCGCAAGGCCGGCGTCAATGCCGGTGACGGAGCTTCTTCAATTAACTTCTGGTGCCTGCGCTGAATCGAACATTCACGCTCGCCCAGCACTTCCACATTGCCATGCTCGTCGGCCAGCACCTGAAACTCAATGTGTCGCGGTGCCCCAATGTACTTCTCCAGATAGATGTCCGGAACGCTGAATGCCGCGCCTGCTTCGCTCTGCGCTTGCGCCAGCAGTCCGGGCAACTCTTCGGCATTGTTCACGACCCGCATGCCGCGGCCACCGCCGCCGGCCGCCGCTTTGAGGATGACCGGATAGCCAATCTTTGCGGCAAAATCGAGCGCTTCCTCCGCGCTGGTCAATGCTTCCGGAGACCCCGGCAACACAGGCACTCCCGCTTCCTGCATCACTTGACGCGCCTTCTGCTTCAAGCCCATCATCCGCGTCACTTCAGGCGTGGGGCCAATGAACTTGATGCCGCTCATCTTGCATACTTCGGCAAAGCGGTCGTTCTCGCTCAGAAAGCCATAGCCAGGGTGGATCGCCTGGGCGTTAGTGATCTCCGCGGCGCTAATCACGCTGGGGATGTTGAGATAGCTGCGGGCGCTCTTGGCCGGACCAATGCAAACCGCCTCATCGGCGAAACGCACATGCAGGCTATGCCGGTCTGCCTCCGAATAAACGGCGACCGTCTTAATGCCGAGATCCTTGGCCGCGCAAATGACGCGCAAGGCAATCTCGCCACGATTGGCAATCAGTATTTTTTGGAACATGGCGGATTAGTTGGGACGGATCGTATACAGCGCTTCGCCATATTCTACAGCCTTGCCGCTTTCGACGAGCCGTGCAACAACGGTGCCCGCGACTTCGGCTTCAATCTCATTCATCAGCTTCATCGACTCGATGATGCAAACCGTCGTCTTGGGCCCGACCGTGTCGCCCGGCTTGACGAAAGGCGGTGCATCCGGCGAAGCCGAATCATAGAAGGTGCCGACGATTGGCGACTTGATTGTGTACAGGTTGTCCTTCTCAATGGCCGGAACTGGCGCTGGGGCAAATGCCGCTGGTGCGAATTGCACCGGAGCTGCGGCGGGAAGCACAAATTCCCGCTCCAGTCCGGCTCGCTTGATGCGAACCCTATGGTCGCCTCGTTGTACTTCAAGTTCCGCTATGCCGCTGTCGTTGGCAAGCTGGATCAGTTCTTTTATCTCTTCGATATTCATTACGGGGTCTAACCTACTATTGTCCAACCTTTTGGGGTCGGCGTGAGGATCTCACTTCCGTTTTCTGTAACGAGCACTGTGTCTTCGATCCGGACTCCGCCGAATCCGGGCTTGTAAACTCCAGGCTCAATTGTAATCGTCATACCGCTGGCGAGCTCGGTTTTGTCGCCCTTGCCAAGCCTTGGAGCCTCGTGAATCTCGAGGCCAAGCCCGTGGCCAGTCGAGTGTATAAACAACTCATCCAGGCCATGTCCCTTCAACACGCGCACTGCCGCCGCGTGAATCTGTTCGGCGCGTTTGCCAGGCCGAATTGCCTCAATCGCAGCCTGCTGAGCCTCAAGAACCGCCTTGTAAATACGAAGCGATTCGCGAGTCGCACGGCCCACTCCAAAGGTGCGGGTCATGTCGCTCATGTAGCCGTTCAGGCAGGCACCCATATCGATCAACAGGTAGCCTCCTTCGGCAATGCGTTCGTCCCGCGGTCGCGCATGAGGTAAGGCGGAGTGGGCACCACTCGCAATGATGGTCTCAAACGCAGTTCCTTCCGCGCCCAATTTGCGCATCTGGAAGTCGATCTCGGCGGCCAGATCTTTTTCCTTCATCCCGGCCTTAAAACGCTTCATCGCCTTTTCGAGTGCCAGGGAGTTCAGGTTCACACTCGCCCGGATCGCTGCGATCTCTGCGGCAGACTTGGTCCAGCGCGGCTTCTCCACGGCATTGCCGAGTGGCATCAGATCACCCAAAGCGGCGAGCCCCTGATACAGCGCATAGGAGACTTTGGAGTTCTCAAAGCCAATGCGGGGCTTCCTTAAGGTCTTTAACTTAGCTGCAAGCTTTTTCAGCAATGGCCCGATGACAACGACCACATCACAATTTACTTCTTGCGGGGCTTGGGTCGCATAACGCGGATCGGTGAACAGAGTCGCGCCCGAAAGGGTCACCAGCAAAAGACCGTTCGAGCCAGTGAAACCTGTGTAATATCTTATATTTACGAGCGTAGAAACAATAATCGCGTCGAGTTTTTCAGAGCTTAACAGTTGCTCGAGCGGTACGAAAGTAAGGGTCTTCAACACCGCAGTGTACCATTCCAAGTTTTTAAAATATGATCCTTTCTGGCTACGCTGTGCCGCTATGCTGTCAGGTATAGTCCTTAGTAATAGATGAAGCTTTCTCTCGTTGTATTGGCCTTCGTATCGCTGTTGGCCTGCTCGCGCAACCAGCAGAAGGAGAGCCTTGTTTCGGCCAGCTTTCATGCCGAAGAACTGCCACCCAATCACAGGGTTGATCTGAGCCAGCGGAAAGTATTCCCCTTCTCGGTGGTACCCGGCGGCACGATCAACAAAGAAGAAGTGAAGGCAGGAGTCGCTGCCGACCCGGTGGTCCGCGAACACTACAAAGGCATTGAGCTGGACAAGCTGAAGCCCTATCGTCTGACTCAGCCGGCTCGCGGGTATGTCTCGTATCGAATCGGAAACCGGATCTTCTGGACCGCACAGCGCCTCTATCTGAAAGCCGGTGAGATCCTGCTCAGCGATGGCATCCACATGCTGAGGGGCCGCTGCGGCAATCGAGTTTCGCTCGAAGCCCGCCTGCCAATTCTCATTGCGGCGGAACCGAAAGAAGCCGTTCTCGATTTGCCAAGCTGGGACGCGCCCTTGTTTCAAGCGATGGTTCGGGAAGCAAATCTCGGCGACAGCGATTTGCCTCTGCTACTGCCCGGCAACGGGCCGCAGGCGCTGATCAGCATTTACACCGACCTGCCGGCTGCAATTTTTGCGGTTGCGCCTCCCGTTGGCCCCGGAATGCTTGGCGGGGTCTTGCCGGGTCCGTTGCCTCCTACGCAAGGCGATTACGGATTGACGATCTACAATACGCCACCGATTGTCTACATCTCAGCGCAACCGCTCCTGCTTCCGCCGCCTTCGATTCTGTTGCCCCCGATCACTCCGATTCAGCTTGTTCTCAACTTCGGGCCTCCTGGATTTGTGAATGGAGGACCCATTGGATTCGGCAACCCGCCGTTTGGATTTGTTGAAATCCCGATCTTTCCCGGACTGCTGCTGCCGCCCTTATTCCTCTTTCCTCCGACTGTTTCGGGAGGCAGCCCGCCTATCGTAGTCGCTGGTCCGGCGATACTGCCACCGGGCGGAGTTGTGCTTCCGCCTGGGGAGAGTCATCCACCCCCAACAGGACCTCCAGGCTTGCCTACACCACCAGAAACGATACCGCCGCCGGCGTTCGAACCAATTCCAGAGCCATCGACTCTTTGGCTGGTGTCCGCAGCGGCGGCGGCTTTATTGCTGTTGAAGCGGCAACGCTAGACAGACTTCTTCGCGGCTTCGAGGGCCGTTTCATAGTTGGGGTGATCGGCTACTTCGCTTACATATTCGACGTGCTGGATGACGTTGTTCTTGTCGACGACAAAGATGGCGCGGCTCTCGATGCGCAGCGGTTCGATGAGCGTACCGTAGTTGGTTCCGAAGCTGGCGGTTTTGTGATCGCTCAACATCTTGACTTTATCTACTCCGAAGGCACCGCACCAGCGGCTCATGGCAAAGGGCAGATCCATCGAAACAGTGATGACTTCGACTCCATCCATTTTGGCGATCTCGTCGCTAAAGCGCTTGGTCTGCGCATCGCAGACCGGAGTATCGAGACTGGGGACAACGCTGAAAATACGAACGCTGCCACCCTCACCGAGGGCGACTGGTTTCAGGTCTGCGCCGATCAATTCAAAATCAGGAGCCTTGTCGCCGACTTTCAGTTCCGGACCGACGAGCGGAAGGGGATTCCCCTTCAAAGTTGTTGCACGTGATGACATAGGGTTAGCTTAGCAATGCCTCCAGTTCCGCCGCGCTGTGGACGGGGAGTTGGCAAACATAGTTTTCGCAGAGATAGGCACCGGGGTTGGGGCCTTCTGGCCGAAAGATGCGGACGTGATAGGGAAGGAAATGGCGGTTCAAGACCTTCTGGTAATCGTCAATCGACGGGCCTTCGAGAATCACCTGCCGGGGAGTGGCAAGTGCGGCGCAAACCATTTGCGGCATGGTCATTGGCTGCTGGGACAGTTTGGCGGCAAAGGCGCGGAGTGTGCGCTCGGCGCTTTGGGTGAAGCGTTCGTTCTGAGTGATCTGGCCGAGCTTCCAAAGTACCTGGACGGCATAGGAATTGCCTGATGGTTCGGCACCATCGTAATCGTCCTTGATGCGCATGATCAGGTTCTGATCGGATTCAGTGGTTGAGTAGAAAGCACCGGACTCGGTGTCCTCGAAGATGTCCATCATGTCGATGGCAAGCTTGCCGGCGAGATCAAGATAGTGAGGGTTGGCTGTCGCTTCGTGCGTATCGAGAAGTCCTTGCGCGAAGAAAGCATAGTCGTCGAGGAAGCCTGGAATTGCTGCATCGCCATCACGGAAACGCCGCAACAAGACTCCGCTTGAACTAAGCAGCTTGGCCTCGATGAAGGCGATGGCGGAAGCTGCGGCATCGATATAACGGGGATCGTCGAGCACCCGACCGGCGATGGCGAAGGCGGAGATCATCAGGCCGTTCCAGGCGGTGAGCACTTTGTCGTCGAGGTGAGGACGGACGCGCAGATTGCGGGCCGCGAGCAGGCTTGCGCGGAGCGGTTCATCGAGTGCTGCGGTTGCCGGGTTCGAGAGGTAGAGGATGTTCTTGCCGGTGAACTCGGCATGGGGGTCTTCGTGGACATTCCCATTGCGTTCGATACCGAAACGCTTTTCGAACCAGGGCATTCGATCTTTGCCGACGATTGCTTCGATCTCGTCGTAGGACCAGATGTAGAAGGCCCCTTCGCCTTTGTCGTGAGGGTGCATGGGGTCGATCACGCTATCGGCGTCTTCGGCGGAGAAGAAACCGCCTTCGGGATGGCGGAGATCGCGGAGGACATAGTCGAGAGTTTCGCGGGCGGTTTGGGCTAGTGCGGTATTTCCGGTGAGCTGGTAAGCCTCGATATATGCAACGACGAGCTGGGCCTGGTCGTAGAGCATTTTTTCGAAGTGAGGAACGAACCATTGGGAGTCGACCGAGTAGCGGTGGAAGCCGCCGCCGAGTTGATCGTTCATGCCTCCGAGCGCCATCTCCGTGAGCGTCT
>JBKJSR010000582.1:0-7548 GCA_046594355.1 Bryobacter sp. | reverse complement strand
AAGAAAACTTCGCTGAGCGCCCGCTCCGTCGATTCCAGATCCCCGCCCAACTGCACCTCCCATGTCTTGCCGCCGCTTGCCGTGTGCAGAATTGTGTTCTTGTCCCCAACGACCCATCCTTCATCGGCCGACACAAAATGCACTGCTTGCAAATTAATGTCCTTGCCGTAATTCACCGGCTCCCATATCGCCTTGAACTTAGGCGCAGACTCGGTAGCGGAACCCTTGCTTGCCGAAGGTCTGCCCTTTGTGGACTGCCCGTGAACAGCACCCGTCACTAAAGTTAAGCAAAAAACGATGGCACTTATACGCATCAAAAACACCTCCAAGCCTGGGTCGGCACGCGCCGCTTAAGGTAGCCAAATCCTATCACATAAAGCGAGATGGAAGGTCATGAGTAAGTCCAGCGCCCTACCCTTTCGCCTCCGCATACTCTTCAATCGGCACGCAACTGCAAACCAGGTTGCGGTCCCCATACACGTTATCGATGCGGCTCACTGGACTCCAGTACTTATCAACGCGGGCAGTCCCTTCCGGAAAACAGCCTTCCTCGCGAGAATACTTCCGGCCCCAATCCGCCACCACCAGATCATGCACTGTATGAGGGGCATGCCGCAGCGGGCTTTCGGCAATCGTAAACCTACCGCTTTCCACCTCCGCGATCTCACGGCGAATCGCAATCATCGCATCGCAAAAACGGTCCAGCTCAATCTTGCCCTCAGATTCGGTCGGTTCAACCATCAGCGTCCCCGCCACCGGAAAACTCATGGTCGGCGCATGAAAGCCATAGTCGATCAGCCGCTTGGCAATATCATCCACAGTAACTCCGCAGCTATCTTTCAACGGGCGCGGATCGAGAATACACTCATGCGCCACCCTGCCCTGCGCATTGCGATACAACACCGGAAACGCCCCGCCCACCCGCACCGCAACGTAGTTCGCATTCAGAATCGCCACCTCGGTCGCCTTCTGCAGACCCGCCCCGCCCATCATCAAAATGTACATGTAAGAAATGGGTAAGATCGACGCCGAACCAAACGGAGCCGCCGACACCGGGCCCACCGCGGCCTTCCCGCCATCTAGAAACGGATGACCCGGCAAGAACGGAGTCAGATGCGACTTAACGCCAATCGGACCCATACCCGGCCCACCGCCGCCATGCGGAATGCAAAAGGTCTTATGCAGATTCAAGTGCGAAACATCGGCACCATAATCGCCCGGTCGCGACACACCAACCTGCGCGTTCATGTTCGCGCCGTCGAGATACACCTGCCCGCCCTTCTCATGCACGATCTCGCAGATTTCGCGGATGCGTTCTTCAAACACACCATGTGTCGAAGGATAAGTCACCATCAGCGCAGCCAGCTTGTCGCCGTGTAATTCCGCCTTGGTCCGCAGATCATCGACATCCACGTTCCCCTCCGTATCGCAACTCACGACGACGACATCCATGCCCACCATATGGGCCGAAGCCGGATTTGTACCATGTGCCGAAGAAGGAATCAGACACACTGTACGCCCCACATCACCCCGGCTGCGGTGATAGCCGCGAATCGCCAGCAAGCCTGCATACTCGCCCTGCGCACCCGAATTCGGCTGCAACGACACCGCATCGTAACCAGTCACCTCACAGAGCTTCGCCCGCAGATCGGCAAACATCTCCTCATAGCCGACCGCCTGTTCCAGTGGCGCAAACGGATGCAGGCTCCCAAACTCGGGCCAGGTCACCGGCATCATCTCCGCCGTCGCATTCAGCTTCATCGTGCAGGAGCCCAGCGGGATCATGGCCCGGTCGAGAGCCAGATCGCGATCGCTCAACTTACGCATGTAACGAAGTAACTCGGTCTCGCTGCGATAACGATGAAACACGGGATGCGTAAGATACTCGCTCGTTCGAACCAGCGCGACAGGCAAGCCATTTGCATTCACATCGCAAGCGACATCCGCATACCGCAGATCTCCGCCAAATACGCTCCAAACGGATTCAATCAACGCTTCCGTCACGCTCTCATCGAGCGTCACGCCAAGCTTGCCGTCGAGTAGACGAAAGTTGATGCGAGCCGCCAAACCGCGCGCCACGATCTCGTCCCGCACCCCGCCAACTACAACAGTCAGAGTATCGAAGTAAGTCCCTTTAACAAGGGAAAAGCCCAGCCGCCGCAATCCCGCCGCCAGCACCGCCGTCTTCCGCGCAACCGCGCTGGCAATCTCGCGCAAACCTTCTGGCCCATGGTAAACCGCATACATCGAAGCAATCACGGCCAGCAAAACCTGCGCCGTGCAGATATTCGAAGTCGCCTTCTCGCGCCGTATATGTTGCTCCCGCGTCTGCAAGGCCAGGCGATAAGCCGAGTGCCCCTTTGCGTCAATCGAAACACCCACGAGACGACCGGGCATGGAGCGCTTGTACTCGTCCTTCACTGCCATATAAGCGGCATGAGGGCCGCCATAACCCATCGGCACTCCAAAGCGTTGCGTCGATCCAATCGCGATATCGGCACCCAATTCACCAGGCGATTTTAACAGCGTCAACGCGAGCGGATCCGCAGCCACAACAGCCACCCCGCCCTTGGCCTGCAAAGCCGCAATCGCAACGGACCAGTCCATCACTTCGCCCTGCGTTCCCGGATATTGGAAGATCGCGCCAAACACATCCGCTGCCGCCAGCCCGGCATTCGGATCGCCCACCACAACAGTCCACCCGAGCGCCTCCGCACGCGTCTGAATCAGCGCCAGTGTCTGCGGATGCACTTCACTGTCTACAAAAAAAGTAGTCGATTTCGACTTCGCAACCCGCTGCGCCAGCGTCATCGCTTCCGCCGCCGCCGTCGCTTCATCGAGCAGTGAAGCATTCGAAACATCCAGGCCCGTCAGGTCGCAAATCATCGTCTGATAATTGAGCAACGCCTCAAGACGGCCCTGGCTGATCTCCGGCTGATAAGGCGTGTAGGCCGTATACCAGGCTGGGTTCTCAAGGATGTTCCGTTGAATCACAAAGGGCAAAAGCGTACCGTGGTAGCCCGTCCCGATCAGGGAAGTGAACACCTGATTCTTGCTCGCAATTTGGCGCATGCGCGCAATGGCAGCCGTCTCGCTCAACGCATCCCCAAACTCAAGCGGCGATGCCTGACGAATGCTGCCCGGCACTGTCTCCGCTATCAAATTCTCCAGCGAAGTTACCCCAACGGTCTCTAGCATCGCTTCGACTTCGCGTGGCGAAGGTCCGATGTGCCGTCTCTCAAATGTCGTCGCCGCCGTGTCTGGACGCAAGTGCGCTTTCCTCCAAATAGTAGAGCGCCCCATCTGTCGTTGTTGCCTGAGAGTGTTATCCCGTCGGCGGACAAGCGGCAAAAGCCACTCGTCTCTTTCCAGATTTCCAACACGGTGACGGTCCGTTTGCCTGAGAGTTTCCGGGGCGGTTGCTCCTTCGGCGCTGCCTTCCCGCGAAGGCCAGTCTCTCCCGTCAGCGTGCCTTCATTATGGCAAATTCCAACTCAGCCAAACTCATAATTGCGCTCCACCTTCGCCACTCCGACCGTATAGCGCGCATACCACTGCCCGCGCCCCTTCCGCTGCGCCTCCAGATGATCCAGATTCGACTTTCATTTCCAGCGCTTCAAGTACGACA
Organism: Bryobacter sp.; assembly: GCA_046594355.1. Classification (GTDB taxonomy): domain Bacteria; phylum Acidobacteriota; class Terriglobia; order Bryobacterales; family Bryobacteraceae; genus Bryobacter. Next base: position 3,920 of record JBKJSR010000582.1, on the reverse strand, counting down.
CCGTGATGCCCATTCCGCTTCGTGCCGAATCGATTCCCAGAAAACCCGGCTGCTCCCGGCCCAGCCGTTCCACCTCGTGGGCCATCTCCGCGTACCCTTCGAGACGCTCCGTCGGCAAGTTGCATAGTCCAAGTTTGCTAGATTGGGGAAACGAATGAGTGAACCCCAGACTTTACAGGTGACTCCCCTCAATGCGGTACACCGCCAGTCGGGTGCCAGGATGGTGGATTTTGGCGGCTGGGAAATGCCCGTGCAGTACAAAGGCATTCTCGACGAACACAAGGCCGTCCGCACTTCCGTTGGCATCTTCGATGTCAGCCACATGGGCGAGATCGTCATCCGCGGTCCTCAGGCTCTCGAGCTCGTCAATTTCATTTCCAGCAATGACGCCGCTAAACTCAAGGCCGGTCAGATCCACTACAGCGGACTCCTTTACGAACACGGTGGCTTCGTCGACGACATCCTCGTTCACAAGGTCTCCGACGACGAATATTTCATCTGCGTCAACGCTTCCAACCAAGATAAAGACTTCGACCACATCCTTAGTCACAATACCTTTCAGGCCACGGTAGAGAACGCTGGTGCCCGTTACGCCCAGATCGCAATTCAAGGTCCTAAAGCGCTCGCCGTGTGCCAAAAACTCACGAGCACCGAACTCGCTCCCATCCGCTACTACTGGTTCCAGGACGGCACTTTTGCCGGCGTCCCCGCGCGCATCGCCCGCACCGGTTACACCGGCGAAGACGGCTTTGAAGTCTACGTTGCCCCCGATACCGCCGTCACGGTTTGGGAAGCAATCCTCGCCGCCGGTGCCGAATTCGGGATCATTCCCTGCGGTCTCGGCGCACGCAACACTCTCCGGCTCGAAGCATCGATGGCTCTCTACGGCCACGAGATCGACGCTTCCATTTCCCCCTTCGAAGCAGACCTCAGTTGGATCGTCAAAATGGACAAGCCCGACTTTGTGGGTAAAACCGCTCTCTCCGGCCAACTCGCCGCCGGCATCACCCGCAAACTCACCGGCTTTGAAATGTGCGAACGCGGCATCGGCCGCGACGGCTACGAAATCGAAATCGAAGGCGATAAAATCGGCTGGGTCACTAGCGGCGGCCCCGCCCCCACGCTCAATAAAAACATCGGTCTCTGCTATCTCCCTATAGAGAAGACCGAGCCCGGCACAAAAATTCAAATCGTCATTCGCGGCGTTGCAGTACAGGCCGTGACTGTCCCCACTCCCTTCTACAAGCGAGCGAAATAATACATGTATCCAGAGAATTACACTTACACCAAAGAACACGAATGGGTCCTCGTCGAGGGTGAAACCGGCACCATCGGAATCACGCAGCACGCCCAGAGCGAGCTAGGCGATATCGTCTATGTCGACCTGCCCAAAATCGGTTCCACAGTTACTCAACACTCTACCTTCGGAAGTGTCGAAAGCGTCAAGGCAGTTAGTGACATCTATAGCCCCGTCAGCGGCGAAGTGATCGCCGTCAACGACACCCTCTCCACCGCGCCGGAGAAGCTCAACGCCGATCCGCACGGTGACGCCTGGCTTGTCAAGGTCAAACTCAAAGACCTCGCCGAACTCAAGGGCGAGGGAATGATGTCGGCTGCGGATTACACCAAATACGTCGGCGCTTAAGGTGCTTCGCGACCTTCTGATCGTCGCCGCCCTGGTGATGACCCTGCGTGTTCCCTTCCTTACGCAGCCCATCCAGGGCGATGATATTTATTACCTCGAAGGCGCGCAATACGCGCAGACCAACCCCGCCCATCCCCACCAAGCTCGTTACCTCTTTCAGGGACGCATGGTCGAGATGAGCGGCCATCCTCATCCTCCTCTCAACGCCTGGATTCTCGCCGCCCTCCTCGCCCTCACTGGCGAGGTCAAGGAGATCCCCTACCACGCGGCCTACGCGTGTTTCTCGCTGCTCGCCGCCCTCGGCATGTACGCAATTGCGCGCCGCTTCACCAGCCGCCCATTGCTGGCCACAGTGCTCTTCTGCGCCGTCCCCGCCTTCATCGTCAATGGCAACTCACTCGAGAGCGACATCCCCTTCCTCGCATTCTGGATGCTCGGCATGGCGGCCTTTCTGGAAGCGCTAGAACGCAACAGTCTCAAGTGGCTCATTCTCGCAACGATTCCGTTATCACTAGCCGCTCTAGCCGCCTACCAGAGCGTCATCGCGATTCCCATCCTCTGGCTGCTGACCTCGCGCAAACGGCCCACCTGGTGGCTCGCGTACCTCATCTCGCTCACGCCAATCCTCATACTCGTCATCTATCAAATCGCCGAAGCCACGGGCGGCAAAGCCCCCCCGCTCCAGGTTACGGCCAGCTACTTTAAGGAGTATGGCCTCCAGCAAATCTCCGCCAAGATCCGCAACGCAGAAGCTCTCACCGGACACCTCGGCTGGATGATCTTCCCTCTGCTTCCTCTCCTCGCTTTCGGCAACCGCTGGGTCTTCGCAGCGCTCCTCTGGGCCGCCATCGAATGGAATCCCATCTACCTCACCGGAGTCGCCGCCGCCATTGCGCTACTCACTCAAAACAGCCGCCGCTTCGGCTGGTGGCCGCACATCTTCTTCGCAGCATCTTTGGCCCTCTTCTTCGCCGGCTCCGCACGTTACCTGCTGCCCCTTGCCGCCCCCATAATTCTTCTCACGGTCGAGCAACTCAAGCACCGCCACAAGTGGCTCTACGCAGGCCTCGCCGCCAACCTCCTGCTCGGCCTCGCCCTCGCCTTCACCAACTACCAGCACTGGGCCGGTTACCGCGATTTCGTCCATACCCACCGCGCTGAAATTCAATCGGCACGCGTCTGGGTCAATGGGGAATGGGGCCTCCGATTCTACGCGGAATCGATCGGCGCACTCCCCCTCTCGCAAGGCCAGGCCATACGCCCCGGCGACATGATCCTCAGCAGCGAACTAGGCTACCCCATCCCCTTCACGCTCGGTGGAGGTCAACTTGTCCCCGTCGCCAAACAAGACATCCAGCCCACCCTGCCCCTCCGCTTGATCGGTCTCAACTCCCACAGCGGCTACTCGACAGCCTCCGCCGGAGTCCTCCCCTTCGACGTAAAAACCACTCCCGTGGATCGCATCCGTCTTGATCGCGTCATCGAAAGCAAGCCCACGCTCAGCTACGTTCCCATGAGCGCGCCCGACGCCGAACGCCACATCCTCAGCGGTGCATATCAACTCGAAGATGGCAAGTCCCGCTGGATCGGCAAACAAGTCCGACTTATACTCCAACCCTCCAAAGCTACCAACGACGTCTCGGCGACAATCTACATCCCCGCTGCCGCCAAGGCCCGCAAGATCCATCTTGAATGGAATGGGCGACTCCTCACCGAGCAGACCTACCCGAAAGACGGCCTCTACACGATCGCCGCCAAAGCGATTCAGACCGGCAGTGAGCAAGGAGTTCTGAGCATCGAATGCGACGCCACCTTTCAGTCCCCCGGCGATACCCGCGAATTAGGCGTAATTCTGATTGAAGCCGGGCTGCGCTGATACTGCCTCGGCCGCTTCCGGGTCGCTTCAGATGACTCGCGAGAATAAGGCGCACCATGTCATTCTGCCGTTCCAGTTAGTAGGTCAATCGTATGCGTACGAGCATCCCATCTTCCCAGAATCAAATTTTCGTGATTGCCTGGATGAATGAATGAAGCCAGGACAGACAGCGTACATTGGGATCGGGGTAGGGGGGGAGTATCGGGGGAGCGGAAAGACACGGGCGGAATTCTGCCGGGAACGCGGGATGGCGGTAACGACGCTGGGCTACTATCTGCGGCGTGACGGAGCCAAGGGCCGGCAAAGACTGGTGCCGGTGCGAGTGGAGGAGGAGGAACGGGGTAGCGGGTTCACGCTGGCGCTGGGGAATGGGCGGCGGATAGAGTTGGCGGCGGATTT
>JBKJSR010000543.1:0-2515 GCA_046594355.1 Bryobacter sp. | reverse complement strand
GAAATGATCCCCTCTTGAATTCGACGCACGCGCACGCCGACCTCGGGCTTCGATTTATGCGTTGTTCAGACCTTCCTTAACGAGCGGCAGTCAGCCATCAAGACAGTGAGCAAGGCGGCACAGATCGCGTACGACAGAGCTGTCGAGAACGCGAAGCTGCATTGCGGGAAGATCGTCAATCTGATGCTGGCAGTTGTCGGTGGCGACTATGCCGATGTCGTCGGCCAGTTGATCCGGCCCGGAATTCCAACCCGCATCGAACCATTCAGCTACCACGTGCGTCAGGATCCACTGATGCTTGATCGAAGCATGAAGGGGGCAGCAGAATGACCCTCTACAAGCGCAAAGACTCCCCAAGCTACTGGGTCAAGTTCTCTCCGATCAAGGGGGAGTTGAAGCCGTTCATGAAGAGCACGGGCACTTCGAACAAGCGCCAGGCGCAGCAGTATCACGACAAGCTGCAAAACGAGCGCTGGGAGCAGGACCGACTCGGCATCAAGCCCCGACGCACATGGGACGAAGCCGCGGCCCGGTTCCTGGTGGAAACTAGCGAGAAGCGAACGCACCAATGGGAAAAGTCGATGTTGACCTGGCTCCACCCACATCTAGGGGGGAAAGACCTGACGGACGTGAACCGCGAATTGCTGGAGCAGGTGAAGGCGAAGCGGGGCAAAGGGGTTCGGCCAGGTACGGTGAACCGCTACATGGCGCTTGTCAGAGCCGTCCTGCGGCGGGCGTGCTTCGATTGGGAATGGATCGATCGGGTGCCGAAGGTTGGAATGCTGCGTGATCAGAGCGCGCGGATTCGGTCGCTCAGTCGCGACGAATATGCGAGGCTGCTGCAAGAGCTGCCCGAACACTTGCAGCAAATGGTGAGGTTCTCGGTCGCTACGGGCCTGAGGCAAGGGAATGTGACCCGGCTTCAGTGGAAGCAAATTAGCCTTCAGCGGCGGCACCTTTGGATATTGGGTGCGGAGCATAAGAACGGAAGACCGCATGCGGTGCCATTGAACGAGCTGGCAATGCAGGTGCTACTCAGACGACAGGGCGATCACCCGACGCACGTTTTCACATATGAGGGCAAGCCGATCGTTCAAGTCAACACCAAGGCGTGGCGCAACGCGTTACAGCGCGCCAGCATCGAAGATTTTCGATGGCATGATCTGCGGCACACCTTCGCTACGTGGCACCGGGAAGCAGGAACACCGACACATGAACTGCAGCGACTTGGCGGTTGGAAGACACAGTCGATGGTCGAACGATATGCCCACGTGGCACCGGAGGGCTTGTCGTCAGCCGCGTTGCGTCTTGACTCCTTCCTTTCGGGCACGTAAATCTGATATTCCTCTAAAGTAAGGGCTGGAGGGGCCTTATGAACGAAATGCAGCAAATACCAAAGCCCGATGCGAGCGGCAGCTCAGGCACCCAGATTGCCGCCGTACCGGCTGACGATAATTTGCAGGTGTTGGACCCGTTCGGGGGTCTTCCAATCGTTTCTGCCGTGGAGGGGCTAGTAGCGTCTAACGCGAGAGCCTTTGGCGGCAATGTGCCGGCGGCACTCCTAGGAGCTGCGACGCGGCAAATCGGAAATGACTACCTCGAGCTCAAAGGCGAACATCGGCGTCTGCGTGCGCAAAACGAAATTGTTCGAGACCAGTTGCACCAAGCAAAGACGCGTGTGGCGGTACTGGAGGACCGCGTTCGTTCGGACGGGAAGAATAAGAACGTACGAAATCTGTGCATCACGGTAGGTATGGGACTTGTTGGACTTGGCTACTCCATTGCAAGGGTGTCATTCGACGGGTACGCCGCTGTGGCGCTGCTTGTCGGCGCGCTGCTGGTTGGTGCAGGATGGTTTTCGGGGCCTAAGCCGGAGGAGGAAACAAGAAAATGATCATCCCAAACATCGCTGAATTGTCGTTGCTTGAGGTGTGGGATCGTGGAGTCCCGAACAAGGAATGCCTCGCTATTGGCGTCAACGAGAGCGTGGACATGACGCAGTTCGCGCTGCTGGCGGGCACTCTAAGCCCTCAAGGTGGGCTCATTCCTCATCCCGATCATTTCTTATGGTTTGGCGGTGCCGTGGTGAATGCTGGCGACTTCATCTTTGTGTACACCGGCAGCGGCGAACCGCGTGGCACCAAGGCAGTTAACGGAACAAACGATGTTTACACCGTCTTCTGGAACAGACCTAAGACGGTGTTCGCAAATAGCGCGGTGATCCCCGCATTGATCAAGTTTGGCGAGGTTGAATTGCTCAGCTCGCCGACGGACTTACCACAAGGGAGCCCGCAGCTATCACTAGGCGGGGTATAGAGGCGGGAGTGCGACAATACTTTGGGTTACGCGCAGGCTACGAAAAAACCCCGCATACCATGACAGCGTGCGGGGTTTGTAAGTGGTGCCGGAGAGATGAATCGAACACCCGACCTTCTCATTACGAATGAGCTGCTCTACCGACTGAGCTACACCGGCAATTTTTTCCTAGCCTTGGATTATACCGTCGGGTGGTAGC
>JBKJSR010000414.1:0-6963 GCA_046594355.1 Bryobacter sp. | reverse complement strand
GAGCGAATGGGAATCCCTGTTCCGTCCATTCCCATATACAACGTCGGCGGCGACTTCGCGACTGAGCGCTTCAGCGCGGCATTCTATCTGTTTGGGGTCTACCGTGACAGCGGCCAGTTCGCCGCATTGGCCACCATGCGCATCACACCGGGCGACAGACTGCTCTGTTGAATTCCAAGCGAACCGTCTCAAGGGTGGTCCACATAGCGCGCCTGAGAGCCGCAGGGGCTGTTCCGCCGGGTTCTAGAATAGTCGGATCGGTCTGCATTCAGGCGCGCCTTCAAGGCTCGCGCGGCGGCTTCCAAGCCTTCGAAATCGATCTCCTGGGCCGAACCAGGTCCGATCAAGGGCTCGATCTCTTGACGGACTTCGTTGTGGAAGCTCGCTTGGCCCCCCTTTTTTGACCGCTTCGGCGGTTTGGGTGGGTAGCCGAGAATCGCCGTAAGGGAGCGCTGACGAAGTGGCGCTTAAGATGCTGGATGGCCAAAGGGCTTCGGCCTGGAAACTGCAGCGGTGGTGCTTTGTCTTGAGCGCAAGCAAGCCGCTAATTCTGGCTGGAGATGCTTTTGGAGAAGCGCAGGTCGAAGGCGCGGCGCTTAGCGGTTTGTCTGCTGCGGAACAGCTTCTAGAGCTGCTTTAGCCGCCTTAAACTGCAGGAGGCCCTGGAATTCCTGCCAAAGGGTGCTGAATCCGGCCCAGTAATACCCGCTGACGAAGATCATCAGGAAGGGAATGCTGAGGAAGTTCAGCGACTCGATGCAGTAATAAACCATGCCGGCAAAGCAGGTCCCCATCGCGATTTCAGCGAAAGGAAGCCAACCGCTCTTGCGGCGATACTCGACCTGTTCGAGCTTCACCTTCTTGTCGCTCAGGTTGTATTTGGCGGTGCGGGCGAAGGGCGTTTGCACGCCGAAAACCGCTTCAAGAAAGGCTTTGGTATTGCTGATTGTGAGGGCAACACCAGCGGCCATGAGAGCGGGGACAAACCAGATCGTACGCTTCCAGCCCTTGGGGTCGAGCTCACGCTGGGCGATCAGGTAGAAGGCAGTCAGGCTGACAAAATTGGCCACGATGAGCGGGAAATCGAAGAGCAGCATTTCGAGCGGCCCCATGTAGAAACGGATGATCATCACGGGCAGCATCAGCAGTGATACCAGCATCATAAGAGGGTAAGAAACGTTTGGCGTGAGGTGGCAGATCGCCTCCATTTTGACGCGCCAGGGAAGGTCAGCAGTGAGGACCAAGCGCATCAATTTTTTGGCGCACTGGGTAAGGCCTTTGGCCCAACGGGATTGCTGCACCTGGAAGCTATAGGTCTCGACAGGAAGCTCGGAAGGGCACTCGACATGCGGCAGATAGACGAAGCGCCATCCTTTAAGCTGGGCACGGTAGCTCAGATCGCTGTCTTCGGTGAGAGTGTCGTGCTGCCAACCACCGGCGTCTTCAATCATGACCTTGCGCATGATACCTGCGGTGCCGTTGAAATTGAAGAAAAGACCCATGCCGGCGCGGGCACCGTGCTCGAGGATGAAGTGGCCGTCGAGCAGCATCGTCTGCACCTCGGTGAGGAGGTTGAAGTGGCGATTCAGATAAGTCCAGCGGGTTTGCACCACGCCGACTTTTTCGTCGGTGAAGTGATGTACCGTCTTTTCGAGGAAGTCCTCGGGGATGACAAAGTCGGCGTCGAAGATGGCGATCAGCTCGCCGGTGGCAGTGGGAATGCCGGCCTGCAAGGCACCGGCTTTGTAGCCCTGACGGTTCTTGCGGTGGCGGTATTCCATATTGAAGCCACGGTCGACATAGCTGGCGACGAGGGCTTCGGTAAAGCCAGCGGTCTCGTCTGTCGAATCGTCGAGGATCTGGATCTGCAGGAGGCCGTCAGGATAACGGACCTTGCTGGCGCTCTCAAGAAGGCGCTCGACTACATAGAGTTCGTTATAGAGAGGGAGCTGGATAGTGACCGCAGGCAGCTCGGTAAAGAAGCGGGCCGGCTCTTTGGGCATGTTTTTCAAGCCCTTGAAGTAGCCACGGATCATGGCAAAACGGTGGCACCCATAGAAGCTCAGCACGGTGAGCATCAGGAAATAGGGAACCAGGATCAGGTAATCGAAGGATGCGAGCGAATAGAGGCCCGCGAAGGTGTCATCGAAGAGCGCATCGATGATTTTTTCCGTGATAGAAGGAGAGCCGATTATCATAATGTGTGACTTGGCCCACTACTCCATTTCGATTGTTGCCGGATTAGCGATTGCCTACCTGGCTTTGCTCTTCACGGGTACAGCCTCAATCAACGACGAAGCGGCGCGGATTACGTCTATTAGTGTCTCGTACAGTATAGCTTATCTTCCTTATCTTTTAGCCCTCTGGATTGCCACGATTGTGCCGGAAACCCGGCGATTGCGGGTGGTGGTGGTTGGGGGGGCGGTGCTGTTTCGATTGTTGGCTTTCAGCCTGCCACCGGCCCTGAGCGACGATGTTTTGCGTTATGAATGGGAAGCGTCGAGGCTGGCAATCGGAGAGAACCCATACCGAGTGAGCCCGGCCTCGGTTGGTGCCGGGAACAAGAGGATTCCCGGGTATGACTTTTCGGCAGTTTACGGCCCGGTGCTCGAAGTAGCGCATTTGGCTTCGTTTCGTCTGGGCTTGCCGATGAAGGGATCGGCGGCATTTGCCGAGGCGCTGCTGCTTGGGCTTTTCTGGTGGTGGATGCGCAAGAACGGTTGGCCGTTGTGGCGTTGGATCGTGCTGGGCTGGAGCCCGCTGAATGTGTATGAATACTGGATGAATGGCCACAATGATGCGTGGCTGATCCTGCTTCTGTTTGCCGCTTTTATGACGGATGGGTTTTGGTCGTGGATCTTGCTGGCCCTCGCGACCCTGACAAAATGGTGGCCTATGTTGTTGATTCCATTATGGTTAAGACTTAATTTCTCGTGGCCGGGGATGATTGGATATGGACTATTGATGGCGTCTTGCCTGTTGTGGATTCCGGTGGGCGAGTGGGTAACCAAGGTCCGGTTTACGACGGGCTTTTTGGGCGGATGGCAGAACAATGCGTTTCTTTACCGGCTGCTTTCGGACAAGATGGAGGCGATAGCGCTGATCGTCTCGCTGAGCGCGGTTTTGCCGTTTTTGAAGCAGGGCAAAGCGGAACTGATTGTCTGGTGCCTGACATTTCTCCTCGCCATATCGGCAAATATTCATCCGTGGTATCTCGGGTGGCTGCTACCCTTTTTGGGAGCGAGCCGGGTGAACCCGCTGCCATGGTTGTTGGCAATGGCATTGTTGCCTTTGGCTTACGATCCGATAATCGGATGGAGACTGAATGGAGAATGGCGCGAAGACACCGTAATACGGAACTTGATTTGGGGAAGTGTCTCCGTATATTCACTGTTTCAAGTGGTGCGATCCAGGAACAGGTAGAATAGTTGAGCAATGGCGATACATCTTAGAAGTCTGGCGATGCTTTTGATCGCCATGGGAATCGGCGGGGGGTTGTTTTCCCTGATCTGGATGATTGCCAATGGCGGCCCGAGCGGATTGATGAACGCGTTTGACTCGGCATCTTCGGTATTGGGACCGATTGTAGTGGGGATTGTTTTCCTGAACATCATACTTGCCGTCCCGCTGACGCTGACGGGGATGGGATTATTGCGCGCCCAGGGCTGGGCACGGACCATGGGGATGGTTGTGTGTTCGCTATTGATCATCAGCATTCCGCTGGGGAGTGCGCTGGGAGCCTACGGGCTTTGGGTATTGACTTCTCTCGAAGTAGAACCACTTTTCGAGAATCGGTTCGACAACCGAAGCGGCCGCTGATTTGGTCAATTGACCGAATTAGCCTAGGCGAAATCACCCAACGAAGCGGCCCACAGCCGCATTTTTCCTTTTGGAATCAAGCAATTCTGAAACGGTCTTGTACCTGCTTCTATCAGCGGAACGAGGTAAAGAAATGTTCTACGTGTTTGTGTTCATCTGGGGCTTTGCCATTCTGGCGGGGATCACCATGGTTTGGCTTTTGGCATGGGCGATCCGGCAAGGCGAGTTCAAGAATTTGCGGAGTGGTGCCCGATCGATTTTTAGCGAGGACGAGCCTGTGGGGATGGTAACGGATTACTTTCCTGGAGAGGGACCACTGATGCGGGACCTGGAGAAACGCCGGTGATCGAAGCGCTCGAGGGGAACAACGCTCAAACAGAAGTTATTTCAAGAATTGAAGTGGATCGCTCGGCGGAATGGGTGGTGACCATTTTCTGGGCCAGTTCCATATTCTGGCTTTTTTTTGCGACGTTTGCCGGGCTGATCAGCTCGATCAAACTGCATTCCCCGGATTTTCTTGGAGGTTATGAGTGGCTGACGTTTGGGCGCATACGGCCTGTACATTGGGATACGGCAATCTATGGTTTTGGAGGAACGGCCGCGTCGGGAACTTTGCTTTGGTTGCAGGCGCGCTTGTGCCAGACAAAAATTCCCTTCCCTAAACTGCTGATTGCCGGCGGGGTGATTTACAACCTGGGAGTGTTGCTGGGAGCGATCGGGATTTTGATGGGGCAGTCTACGGGAGTTGAAACGCTTGAGTTTCCTCTCTGGTCGTTGCCTCTGCTGGTGATTCCGTTTGTGTTCATCGTGATCGCGAACTTCCGCATGTATTTTACGCGGAAGAGCAGCCACACCTATGTATCTCAATGGTATTTGATGGCGGTGACGATCTGGTTTCCGATATTGATATTGGCGGGGGAAGCCTGCACGAACCTTGGGGCGGTGGACGGAGTGGCGCAAGCGGTCGCCAATTGGTGGTACGCGCATAATGTTGTCGGCTTATTTGCGACACCTACAGCGATTGCAGCGGCATATTATCTGATTCCGAAGGTGATCGGCAAGCCGATTCACAGCTACCATCTCTCGCTGCTTGGATTTTGGTCGAATGCGATCTTTTATAACTGGGCGGGCACTCACCATCTAACGGGCGGTCCGTTGCCGGCCTGGACAATCACGGTGGGGGTGGTGGGCAGCATGATGATGTTTATCCCGGTGATTACGATCGGCATCAACCATCACATGACGATGGTGGGATCGTTTCACCATCTGAAGACGAGTCCGACGTTGCGCTTTGCGGTGATGGGCTCGATGATTTACACGCTGGCGAGCTTTCAGGGTTCGATTGAAGCGCTACGGAGCTATCAGGAGATCACGCACTTCACGCATTACACGATCGGGCACGTACACTTCGGGATGTATGGTTTTTTCGCTCCGTTAATGTTCGCGATGATGTATTACGCGATGCCGCGTTTGACGGGCAACGAATGGAGTTCGGCGAGGCTGATCCGCATTCACTTCTGGTGCACGCTAGGAGGCACGCTACTGTACACAATCGCCATGTGTTACGCCGGTATACGTCAGGGCATGATGATGAACGATCCGACGATTCCATTCCTGAATATCGTTGTATTCACGAAGCCGTTTCTGATGTTGCGCACGCTGGCAGGGCTGATTCTGTTGAGCGGCACGGTAGCTTTTGCAATCAACTTCTGGCGCATCGTGCAACCGCACAAATTACGCTTTCTGACCCCTACCTTACTAACAACGGAACGGGATTATAAAGAGCTAGTACAGCGGGAGAAAGCGATCGAAGCGCATGAGTAGAAATCTGGGATTGGCGTTAGGGATTTTTCTGACGGTCGCCGCCTCGGTGCTTGGACTGATTATTATTCCGAACTGGCAATTTCGCGAACTGCAACCAGTGAAGAAGGCGGATGGAACGCAGTATCCGATGCCTTATTTTGGCGAGCAGCTCAAGGGCCGGAAAGTATATATCGATCAGGGCTGTATTTACTGCCACACGCAGCAGATCCGGATGAAAGGCTATGGGGCCGACATACGGCGCAACTGGGGGACGAGGCGGAGCGTACCGCGCGACTATATTTTTGAAAAACCGCACCAGTTGGGTACGCAGCGCATGGGTCCGGATCTCGCGAGCATTGGATCGCGACAACAGTCAACCGTATGGCATGCGTTGCATCTTTACGACCCGCAGATCACCTCGCCCGAATCGATTATGCCGCGCTTCCAATATCTATTCACGGAAATGAAGGAGGGAGAAGCATTGCCGCAGGGAACCTTGGCCGGCGATGCGGTGAAGATCCCGCCCGTCTACCAGCGCAATGGCATTACACAACTGATGCCGACGGATCGCGGTAAGGCATTGATCGAGTATCTGAAGGGTTTGAACAAGACCTTCCCACTTCCAGAGGCGGCACAATGAATCCGGTCAACCCAGAGAATCCGGCGATTGGTGAGATGGGCAAGCAGGGGCTTCCGGAGTCGCCGGACAGCATCATGAAGATGCACACGGCGGCGATGCGTGAAATGGAGGAACCGAGGGACGGTTTGAGTCCGACGCCCGTCGCATTTCTCATCCTGTGCTTCTTCATGACCATGTGGGGAGGATATTACATGGGAACTTACTCGGGAGACTGGACAGGCAATGGTCTATCCGAGTTGCGAAGTGAAGCCGGCAACGCCGGTCCAGTTACGCCACAAAACCCGATGTTACTGGGACAGGAGATCTACAATAGCTGCCTGCAATGCCATCAGGGCAATGGGATGGGGCTGGCGGGACAATTCCCGCCACTGGCCGACTCGGAATACGTGACCGGCGATGTGCGCAGGCTGGCGGCAATTCTCATCAATGGCATCAGCGGAGAGATGGAGGTAAAGGGAGCGACGTATAACTCACAGATGCCAGCCTGGAAAGATACTTACAACGATGAAGAGATCGCCGCAGTGTTGACCTATGTGCGGAATTCCTTTGGCAACAAGGCAGATCCAGTCAGCAAGCAACAAGTGGAAGACGTCCGGAAAGAGGTTGGGGCACAGGGGGAGTGGACAGCCAAGAGCCTAGCCGAGTATGCAGCCAAGAAATAGCCTGATCGATTGCGATTGCGGAGAGGAAGCCCCGGCATC
>JBKJSR010000230.1:0-7451 GCA_046594355.1 Bryobacter sp. | reverse complement strand
GCCCATCCTGTGTATCTGGATCTCCGAATTCTTGCGCTGTATCGATCCATAAATGAATCGTAAGCGTTGCGTAATGCCTGTTTCTGGTTCTCGCCGTGCGCCGCGCAACCTGGCCGCGATGGAGCAAGCCTCATCGTGTTGTGATAACTTAAGCGCAAGGAATACACTATTTTTCGCCTGAATTGGGTCGTGGTTGCGGTTGGAATTGTTGCCTGCGGCGTTGCGCTCGGGCAGGGCACCGACGCGTTGGAATATCGGACGACGGTTATGCCTTTTCTTGAAAAGAACTGCGTCTCCTGCCACAGTGCGAGTGCGAAGGCGGGCGGACTTAGCCTCGGCGAGCCTCAGTTCGGCGGGGAAGTCTGGGAAAAGGTGCTGGACAAATTGCGGACGGGCCGCATGCCGCCCTTAGGTGCGCCGCAGCCCACGAAAGAACTCGTGGCGGCCGTATCAAACTGGATCGAAACGCGACCAGGCCGGATCCATGTCGGCGATGAGCCTGGGCGGGTAACCTCACGACGACTGAATCGTGCGGAGTACAACAATACGGTTCGCGATTTATTGGGCGTTGCGCTGCGACCGGCCGATGAGTTTCCTCTCGATGACGCAGGCTATGGCTTCGACACAATCGGTGACGTACTGTCGGTTTCTCCTCTCCTGATGGAGAAATATATTGCGGCGGCACGGCGACTCTCGACCGTGGCCGTCTACGGCGAAAAGGCAGCGGCCAAACCCACGAAGCTGATCCGCTATCTGACCAAGAAATCGCAGGACGATCCTACGCCCGGTGCGCTGCCGTTCTCCATTCGCGGGGCGATCTACGTCAACTTTCGATTTCCGGTAAGCGGGGAGTATGAGTTGCGGATGCGCGTGGGCAATTACCGGCCGCGTCTCTCAGGATCTCTCAGGCGCGCAGAGCTGGTGCGGAAAAGTTCTTTGAGCGAGGCGGAGAAGAAGGAGTTCGATCATTTGAACCGGACTGAATATCCTCCAGTGCAAATGGTAACGACGCTCGATGGCGAACCAATTATGACGGAGATCGTCGAAGGCAATATCGACTATCAGTATGCGCACGGCGAGTCGGTGGCAAGGGTGAAATTAAAGGCGGGGGAGCATTCCTTCCGGGCATCGTTTCCGGCTTTCGCCAATCTCGAAAACCCGCTGGACAACATGAATCTGGATGGTCGGCGGAAGCTGTTTATCGATTACGTGGATATTGTGGGACCGTTTGCCGTGTCGGCCGAGAAACCGGAGAGCTATCGGCGCCTGTTTGTCTGTGAGGAGCAGACAGCGTCGTGTGCAGAACGGATCTTAGCCACAGTCGCGCGGCGCGCATACCGGCGCACGGTAACACCGCAAGAGCTAGGGACACTTACCGCTCTGGCCGCGATGGTAAGGCGCGAGGGAGATTCGTTCGAGGAAAGCATTCGAGTCGGCTTACAGGCTATTCTGTTGTCGCCGCATTTTCTGTTTCGGGCAGAGCCGGAGTCCACAGGCGCGGAGTTGGTGAGCGAGTTTGATCTCGCTTCGCGGATCTCTTACTTCCTTTGGAGCAGCCTTCCGGATGAGGAACTGCTGCGAGCGGCGGAGTTGGGAACCTTGCGGCGGCCGGGCGTGCTGGCGGCACAGGTGAAGCGGATGTTGAAGGATGCAAAGTCCGATGCGCTGGTCGAGAACTTTGCCGGCCAGTGGCTGGGCCTTCGTCTGATGGAGCGGCGAAAGCCCGATCCAAAGCGCTTTCCGCGAGTGGACGATGAGCTGCTCGAAGCGATGCGGCGCGAGACGATTTTATTCACCAGGGAAATCCTGAGAGAAGACCGGAGTGTGGTCGAGTTTCTGGACGGGCGCTTCACTTATCTGAATGGACCTCTGGCGCGGCACTACGGAATCGCGGGTGTTCAGGGCGAGACCTTCCAGCGTGTTGCGCTGCCCAGCGGGCACCGCGGGGGCGTGGTCACACACGGATCGGTTCTCACTTTGTCGTCGTATGCGACGCGGACTTCTCCCGTGTTGCGAGGCCGTTGGGTACTTGAGAATTTACTAGGCACGCCGCCACCTCCAGCCCCGCCCGATATACCGGCACTGGTCGAGGCGAATCTGGGAACAGCGGCATCGCTGCGAACGCGGCTCGAGCAGCACCGGGCCAACCCGAGTTGTGCCGTCTGCCATGACCAAATGGATCCGATCGGCTTTGGTCTTGAAAATTTCGATGCGGCTGGGGCGTGGCGCGACAAGGACGGCAATTTCCCGGTGGACAGTTCCGGGACCTTTCCGGGAGGAGCGACATTCAATGGGCCTGAGCAATTGCGGCAGTCGCTGCGAGCCCAAGCCGCGATGTTTGTGCGGACCTTCACGGAAAAGATGATGACCTATGCTCTTGGTCGCGGTGTAGAACGAGGCGACCGGGAGACAGTGGATGGAATCAACTCGCGTTTGTCCGCAAATGGATACAGAATGGGAATGCTGGTAGAAGAGATTGTGAAGAGTAAGCCTTTTCAGATGCGCGGTAAAGGGCAAGGAGTGACCATTGCAACGAAGTAAGCGGTTTGATCGGCGCACGCTGTTGCGCGGAGTGGGGACGGCCTTGGCATTGCCAATGCTCGATGCGATGGTGCCTGGTATTTTGCAAAGTGCGAGTCCGGCTCCGTGCCGAATGGCATTCCTCTACGTGCCCAACGGCATCATGATGGACCACTGGATCGCGGATCAAAAGCCGGGCGTGACGGCCTTGCCTGGCACGTTGCCGTCCGTGAGTTCTGTACTCGCGCCGTATCGCGAGGACCTCCTGTTTATTGGCGGATTGACCCAGAACGGGGGCAGGGCATTGGGGGATGGGCCAGGCGACCATGGGCGCGCCGGGGCGAATTATCTGACCTGTGTGCATCCGAAGAAGACCAACGGACGGGATCTGCAAGCGGGAATATCGGTCGATCAGATCGCGGCGCAGCGGATGCAGGGCAAGACCAGGCTGGCGTCGCTGGAGCTGGGCTGTGAAGAAGGGGTGCAGGGCGGAAGTTGCGACAACGGCTATAGCTGCGCCTATAGCAATAGCATCTCGTGGCGTACGCCGTCGGCACCTAACCCGCCGGAGATTCGTCCGCGCGCGGTGTTTGAGCGGTTGTTTGGTGCTGCCGATTTAGACCCCGACCCGTCGCGACGGGCACGGCAGGCAAAGTATGAGCGCAGCATTCTGGATGTGGTCACCGGTGATGCCAGGCGATTGTCGGCGAGTCTGGGTGGAGCGGACCGCCGCAAGCTGGACGAATATCTGGATTCGATCCGTGATGTCGAACAGCGCATACAGGCTGCCGAGCGGAACCGCACACCGGTAAAGCGCCCGGAGATGACGGCTCCCGATACGAGCGTGCCTTCGGATTTTGGCGAGCACGCCCGGATCATGATCGACTTACTCACGCTTGCGTTTCAGACCGATGCCACGCGAGTCGCGACGATGTTGCTGGCTCTGGAGCAGAGTCCGCGGGCGTACCCGGAGATTGGAATTCCAGAGGCGCATCATGGGTTGACGCATCACCAGGGCGGCTTGGAGAAAATCGCGAAAGTCATCGAGATCAACCGATTCCATATGAAGCAGTTTGCGTATCTGGTTCAGAAATTTAAGGCGACTCCAGATGGCGACGGCACGCTGCTGGACCATGTGATGGTGACCTACGGCAGTGGGCTGAGCGACGGAAACTCTCACGACCACGCGAACCTGCCGCTTGTATTAGCCGGGCGTGGGTGCGGGACGTTGAAGCCTGGGCGCTATGTCCGGCATCCGAACGAAACGCCGATGGCGAATCTGTTTATAGCGATGCTGGATCGCATGGGTGTGCCGGTGGAAACATTGGGCGATGGCAATGGGCAACTTGGCTACTTGAGCCTGTAGCAATCTTCGATCCCTCTGCGCGCCCCTGCACATTTCGCTATCTTCAAGGGATGACGTTTGCCTTGCCGCGCTTGCTTTTACTTGTGCTCTGCGTATTCCCAGCAGCCTGGTCCAGAGAAATCAAAGATATCGAATTCGCGCGTCCTGACGGCTTTTCGCTGACCCTTGACGCATGGCGTCCAGATGATTCGCGAGTGCGTGGTGCAGTCATCCTTGTCCACGGCGGCGGTTGGGAGGCAGGGGACAAGCGCACCTACATTGGCCCGTGGTTCTCTACACTGACGGCAGCCGGCATTCCGTGGTTCACCATCAACTACCGCCTTGCACCGCGATTTCCGCACCCCGCCGCTGTCGAAGACATTGAAGCTGCCGTATCGTGGGTTCGTGCGCATGCCCGCGAATACCAGGTCAACCCCGACCGCATTGTGCTCATGGGCGAATCTGCCGGAGGTCATCTGGCTGCCCTCGCCGCTCTTCGGGGCAAAGTCAAAGTCGCCGGGCTGGTCAGTTTTTACGGTGTCCATGATATCCCCCAATGGCAAATCCAACGCGGTGAGCTGCCGCGTAACATTGCGCTCTATCTGCCCCAGGCCACACCCGCCGCTCTCCTTGAAGCTTCTCCCATCAGCTACGTCAAAAGGGGCCAAGTTCCGATGTTGCTCGTTCATGGCAAGGCCGACAGCGGCGTACCCTGGCAGCAGTCCGAAGCCTTCTGCGAGGCTTCCCGCAAAGTGGGTGCCCGCTGCGACATACAACTCATTGAGGGCGCTCCGCACGGCGTCGAGAATTGGGAGAAGGACCTGCGTTTTCAGGTTTGGAAAACTCCGACCGTTGCGTGGCTCCTCCGCATGCTGCGTTAAGGCCGGCACCTGCGCGGCTGGTGCCCATCCGTAAGACGGTACAATCGCCGAAGTGCGATTGATTAACAGTAGTGGCGGGGATCGAATGAAATACGCGTGGTTTGTCGTGGCCTTGCTGATGCCGGTGGCGCTGCTTAACTATCTCGACCGGCAGATGTTGTCGGCCATGAAGTTCTCGCTCATGACCGACATCCCCGACATCGGTTCGGAAGCGAACTGGGGCAAGATCCTCGCCCTGTTCAAGTGGACCTACGCTTTTCTGAGCCCAGTCGGCGGCTATCTCGCTGATCGCTTCAGCCGCCGCCATGTCATCGCCGCAAGCCTCGTAGTCTGGTCGGCGGTAACATGGGCCACCGGCCAGGTCACAACTTACGATCAGTTACTGATGACCCGCGCCATCATGGGCGTAAGTGAGGCGTTCTACATCCCCGCCGCGCTGGCGCTGATCGCCGATTACCACTACGGCCCGACACGATCCCGCGCTGTCGGTTTGCACCAGATTGGGATCTATGCCGGCGTCATCATTGGCGGCTTCAGCGGGTACGCGGCAGATAGTCCAACGCTTGGCTGGCGCTGGATGTTTGAAGTCTGCGGCCTCGTTGGCGTGTTCTATGCTCTGCCTTTGTTCCTGCTGGTACGCAATGCTCCGAAGGTGCCTGGCGAGCTTCCCGCTAATCACACTCCCGGCGGGGCACTGCGCGAATTGCTTGGCAACCGCTCTTTCCTGCTGCTGGTTTTCTACTTCACGCTTCCCGCCATGGCGGGCTGGATTGTCCGCGACTGGATGCCCGCAATCCTCAAGGTTGAATTCGGCATTGGTCAGGGTAAGGCTGGTGTTTCCGCCACGCTCTACTGGATGGTGGCGGCGATCATTGCCGCCTTTGTAGGAGGCTGGCAGGCAGACCGTTGGATGCAGCGGACCGATCGGGGCCGTATTTACACGAGTGCTTTTGGCGTCTTGCTGATCGTGATCGCGATGCTGGGAGTGGGCTATTCACCACAAACGGGAATGCTCGGCGTGGCGATCGGCTTTCTGATGCTGTTTGGCGTTGGGTGGGGCCTCTTCGATACAAACAACATGCCGATCCTTTGCCAGATCGCCCGTCCTCATCTGCGCGCCACCGGCTACGGCATTATGAACATGGTCAGCATCAGTTGCGGAGGTCTTGCCGACTGGGGCTTCGGCATGCTGCGCGACGCGCAGGTGCCGCTGATGAGCATCTTCGGCATCTTTGGGAGCGTAGCGTTTTGCTCGATCGCGCTGGTGCTGCTGATCCGGCCCCAGGCTCTGGAGAGCCCGTATTCAGGCTCTAAAACTGAAGTCTCGTCTTCCTGACGGATTTAGACTTCGTTGGCGCAAGTGGGCGCGAAGCTCCACGCGCCTGAGTTGGGTGCCCGCGCGGTGAGGTACGAGTCGCTGGTATAAAGCAGGACGGGTGTACGTCAGAAAAGTGGTGAAACAGCCCTAAGCCGCAGCCGGATGTACTGATTGACGTTCCCAGAAGTTCTCAAAGTAGCGGCTGAGGATGTAGCAACGGAGGGCGATGATGGCAGCCAGCTTCGACAACGCCGGAAGAAGTGCAGCGACCCATTTGCCGAAAACGGGGATAGCACTTCCGAGCCTCTTCTGAAGAGTTCATGAAGGGCCGTATCCCGCCCAGCAGTACGGCAAGTTTTCCATCGTCTAGTTGGTCGTGCCGTTGTTCAGCCCAGAGTTTGGCCTGGGAAGGCTTGCCCGGATGGAGAGCCTTGGCCAAGTCGCTCAAATTGGTCCACGATCTGGATGGCTTTGGGAAACGGTTCTTGAGCGATGTTCCAGATCCACGGTGCGCCGTCGCCGATAACGACGGTGCGTTCAGCCTCGCAGAACTCTCCCGGCGAATTTGGAACGAACCTCGCTGATATCGGC
The DNA here is from genome assembly GCA_046594355.1 of Bryobacter sp. Taxonomy (GTDB): domain Bacteria; phylum Acidobacteriota; class Terriglobia; order Bryobacterales; family Bryobacteraceae; genus Bryobacter. Next base: position 796 of record JBKJSR010000230.1, on the reverse strand, counting down.
GCTGACCGCACTTTCGATGGCAGCCGAGTAGGAGAACGAACCTGGATCGCGCACCGGGTGTCCTTCCTTGTCACGGGCCTCGGCACTCCAGATCCAGAATGAGTCAGGCGCAGGCTGGGACCATGTCCGGGATCTTCCGGTTGGGCGCAATGACGAGTTGTTTTGCCGCAACGGAGAATCACTGCCACGATGGAGCCAGGGCCTAAGTCGCCAAGCGAGGAAAGGGAGCCGAGCAGATCCGCGCGGCGGGATTCCAGGTCAGGTAGGGAGTCGCAACAATTTAATCTTGTCGTCCACGCTCCAATGCCGTATCCTCCGATTCCAGCCGAGGCAAAAAAGCTATACAGTTCGTAGAGGTAAATGGGTTGTAGCGCGGTACCGGCTTTAATGCCGGGCCCGGCCATGATAAGCGGGACCCGCAGACGTTGTCCCCGGCAAACACGACAATCGTATTGTCGTGTTTGCCTGTGGATTCGCGTGTGGCCAGTATTCCGCTTGACATTGTTGGCGGGTGCGAGGAGCGGGCACCACCTGTTCATCTCTTATCTGGATCTCACCGTTGTCCAGTGGAGGAACAGGGAACCAAGGGCGGGGAAGTGGGAGTTCCCTGCCTCGGTAGAGCTTCAATTCTGCCTCTGCTGCCTGTCGCGGACGCTCGCTCGCGTATAAGCAACCCTGATTTTCCGGTGGAAGGTGGGTCGATTTTTGACCCACCCATCTCTTCGATTTGGCCGTCCCAGAGGCAAACGTAAATCCGGTTCGCGGTCTTGTTGTCGCCCCAGCGCAGCACGATGGC
>JBKJSR010000106.1:0-3770 GCA_046594355.1 Bryobacter sp. | reverse complement strand
GCCGCCGGACAGCGTCTGATTAACATCAAAACCAACCAGCAGGTGAAGCTTGAGGGGGACGACAAATCGGGTGATTTCTCGCCGACAGCTCCGGTTGTGAAATTCGAAGCGGTTGCCCCGATTAAATTCGATGCCCGCCAGTGGCAAGACAATGTTCGCAAATGGAGCCAGTATTTTTCCGACAAGCCGGAAGTGCTGGCGAGCAATGTAGCGGTGGTGGTGCAGCGCGAGGTGAAGACTTTAGTGACCACCGAGGGCACCAAATTGCAGCACGGCCGTAGCTATGCGCGTATTCTGATCACTGCGCGCGGTAAAGCGATCGACGGAATGAATCTGGCGGCCAGTGAAACTTTTGAAGCTGAGGATGTAGGCCGGTTGCCGGACGAGAAGGCAGTTCAGAAGGCCGTGGAGAAGGTATATCAAAAGCTTTCCGCTTTGTTGAAGGCCCCGCTCGCCGAACCGTATACAGGTCCGGCGATCCTTTCCGGTAAGTCGGCGGGAGTGTTCTTTCACGAAATTTTCGGTCATCGCATCGAGGGTCATCGCCAGAAGGATGAGAACGAAGGGCAAACCTTTACGAAGATGGTGGGGCAGAAAATCCTGCCCGATTTTCTGAGCGTGAAGATGGATCCGACACTGCACCAGATGGCGGGGATCGACCTTTACGGCTGGTACAACTTTGACGATGAAGGGGTGGTAGCGCGGCCGGTTAGCGTTGTGAAGGCGGGAGTGCTGGAGAACTTTCTGATGTCGCGTTCGCCGATCAATGGCTTCCCGGTGTCGAATAGCCACGGACGCAAACAGTTGGGTGCCGAGGTAGTTTCGCGGCAGTCGAATCTGGTGGTGGAGAGCTCGAAAGCAGTTTCGAACGCCGAGTTGCGCAAGCAACTGATTGAAGAAATCAAGAAGCAGAACAAGCCTTATGGGCTGTACTTTGAAGAGGTCTCCAGCGGGTTCACGATTACGAGCCGACGCGGGTTGCAGGCCTTTAGCGTGGTGCCAGTGATGATTTACAAGATCTTTCCAGACGGTAAGCCGGACCAGTTGATCCGTGGCGCGGATGTGGTTGGCACGCCGCTTACAAGTTTTTCGAAGATCGTGCAGACTTCCAACGAGACGACAGTCTTCAATGGTTATTGCGGCGCCGAGTCGGGGCAAGTGCCGGTATCGGCGTCTTCTCCGGCGCTACTGGTGAGCGAAATTGAAATATCCTTGCGGGAGCGGTCGCAGGAGCGGCCACCATATCTCGAGCGACCGGGCGGATTGACGATCGCGGGAGGCACACGCTAATGCGCCGCCGCGATTTGGCGCTGCTGCTTCCGGCGGTGGGACTGGCCCAGCAAAGGCCCTCCGGCGATCCCATTCTAAAGGCGATGCAGGATGAAATGGCGCGGTCCCGGCCGTTGAGCGTTGTTGGCGGTCAACCGCTGTATTACATGGAATGCGCTCTCGACGATGCGATTGCGTTTCGAGCGTCGGCGAGTCTGGGCGCACTGTTCAGTTCCAACACGACGGCGTTTCGCGTGCCTAGAGTGGCAGTGCGGGTTGGCGACAAGAAGTTCGATAATACCAACTACATTTTCTCGGAAGTATTCATGGGGACCCGTTTCGATCCGGACCAGTTTCCGCTCGACAACAATATGGGTGCGATGCGGCAGATCTTCTGGCTGGCGATTGACCGGGCCTACAAGACAGCCATTGAAGCGATTGGCCGCAAGCGGGCGGCATTGCGGAATATCACGCAGGCGGAGGAGTTACCCGATTTTTCCGATGCGGCCCCGACGCAGATGGTGGCACCGCTTCCGAACTGGAGCGTGGACGAGGAGCTTTGGAAAAATCGAATCACCAAGCTCTCCCGCGTCTTCGCGGCTTATCCGGAGATTTATACTTCTTCGGTCGATTTTGAATCTTCGCGGGATATCTATTACTTCGCCAATTCCGAGGGCAGCGAACTCCGTTACACCGAATTTATCGCGTATGTGCGAGTGCGGGCCAACGGGCAGGCCGCCGACGGGATGCGGCTGCGCGACCATGCGTTTTTCTTTGGGCTCGAAACTGGACGATTGCCGGGCGAAGCGGATATGGAGAAGGAAATTCGCCGGACTGCGGATAATCTGAAAGCGCTGATCGGTGCGCCGCTCGGGGAGAGCTATACCGGGCCAGTTTTGTTTGAAGCGGAGGCTTCGGCGCAACTGTTTTCCGATCTGATTGGCAGTCAATCGGCGCTGCTGCGCAAACCCGTGGCGGAGCCGGGCCGTCCGGTCAATCTGCCGGCGAGCGAGATGGAAGGGCGTTTGAATTCGCGCATTCTTCCCTCGTCGTTCACTGTGGTCGACGACCCGACGCAGAAAGAATATAAGGGGCGGCCATTGATGGGCCACTATCCGGTGGATCTCGAAGGGGTGAAGCCGCAGGCGGTTGTATTGGTAGAGAAGGGCAACTTCAAGAATTATCTGGCGACACGCACTCCAACCCGTGAGACCAAGGTGTCGAACGGACACGCGCGGCTCCCGGGTGCTTTTGGCGGCTATATGGCTTCTTCGAGTAACCTGTTCATCAAGTCGGATGAGGCAGTGCCGACGGCGGAGATGAAACAAAAGCTGATTGAAATGATCAAGCAGCGGAATAAGCCATATGGCATGCTGATCCGCAAACTGGACTTTCCTTCCACTGCGACTTTTGAAGAGTTGAGGGGGCTGGTTGGAGGCTTGAGTGCGCGTCCGGCTCCGCTACCGCTGCTCGCCTATCGCGTTTATCCCGATGGCCGGGAGGAGCTGGTGCGCGGCTTGCGCTTCCGCAGTCTGAATGTGCGGGCGCTTAAAGACATTGTCGCCGCGGGCAACGATGAAGTGCAGTTCGATTACCTCGGCAATGGCGCTCCCTTTTCGATCGTTGGAGGGGGAAATTATGTGTTTGGCTGTTCTACGATCGCGCCCAGCATCCTCTTTGAAGATATCGAGCTGGAGCGGCCGCAGGTGGAATTACCCAAACTGCCAGTCGTGCCGCCTCCGCCGCTGACAGCTTAGAAAGTTCAGGCCGTCCGTCACACGTGAAAATTCTCTCGAGGGCCATCTTTCGCGAAGTCGCTTCGAGCGCTCTGGTGGGAGTGCTGCTCTTCACGTTTGTCCTCTTCCTGCAAAGACTCGGGAGTGGCAAGCTCTTTGAGCTGGTGCTGCGGAATTCCACCGATTGGCAGACTGCCGTTTATCTGTTTTTACTGATTGTGCCGCCGACTTCGCCGTTCACGATTCCGGTGGGCGTGCTGGTGGGAGTGCTGATAGGGCTGAGCCGCATGTCGGGGGACAACGAGATCACGGCACTGCGGGCGACGGGATCTTCGGCGAGGCGGGTGATTGCGCCCGTGCTGACTTTTGGGCTGTTGGGTTTTATTCTGACTGCGGCTTCGAGCACCTGGCTGACGCCCTGGAGTTACCGGCAGTCGAGCCGACTGATGAACCGGGCGCTGGCGGCGCAAGTTACCGCCGAGATACGACCGCGCGTATTTGAAGAAAGCTTTCCCAATACAATTCTGTATGTGGGCGATGTAATCGCCGGGCCGACGGTGAAGTGGAAGAAAATTTTTATGGCCGATTTGCGCACCGGGGACCAGCGGAGTTCCGGGGCGCGGGAACGGTCGGACGAGCCGCGGATTTTGCTGGGCGAAGAGGCGCTGGCGGTTTCGGATGTGAAGAACAACCGCATTCAACTGGCGATGAAAAACGGCAGTACTTACGAGATCGGCAAGAATCCCGCGCAAGACGCGACTTCCT
>JBKJSR010000772.1:0-7456 GCA_046594355.1 Bryobacter sp. | reverse complement strand
CTTGCGCTCCGTTTTGATTTCTCCCCGCGGCATGGGCTGGCCGTCATATTTCTCCAGAGCCGGCTTGGGGTCGAAACTGTCGATGGTGGAGAGACCACCGTTCATGAAAAGAAAGATAACCCGCTTTACACGCTGGGGATGATCCAGCTTATAGCCGACACCGCCATCCGGGGTAGCTAGAGCGCCAGCCGAGGCGAGGGACTGGTTAACCAGTCCTGCGAAGGCCATCATGCCGAAGCCGTTGCCGACGCGGCGTAGAGCTTCGCGGCGGGTTGTTGGGTTGTTGGACTTGTGGGATGACATTGGGGTTCTCTCTAATTGATGAACAGGAACTCGCTCGAGCTGAGCAGGACTTTGGCGTAACGGCCCCAAACCGTGGCTTCGTAAACCACCGGTTTTTCTTCTACCACCGGACCACGACGCATGCCGCCCATCATGCCCATTCCCATTGGCAGCTCAACCGGAGCGGCGGGGGTGGCAGCTTCCACTCCCGGTTCAAGAGTTTCTGCAGGCGGCATTTCGGCCGGCATCTCTGCCGGCATCTCTGTCTGGGCATTGAGCTGCTTGAGAGCGTCTGTCTTCGAAATATCAGCTGGAGGAGCGGCACCACCCGGACCTTGTCCACGGCGTAAGTCTGCGGCCGGCGGCTTATCTTTTTCTTTCTTCTTACGCTCCTCGTAGGCGAGGAGTGGCTCGCTCTTGATGTATTCAAAACCGAGCTTGATTTCTTCTTCGCTCGCATCGCGGCCATAGACGAGTTGGAACATCTTCTTGACCCGGGCGCGATTGTCGGGCTCCGGCATCACCTTTTTCGCCAGTTCTTCCGCTTCAAGCTGCATGAAATCGCTATTGAGCAGGAAGAGCCGCTGCAACGGCACGGTAGTTGTAAAGCGCTTTTCGGCGCTGATCGCGGGCGTTGGGAAATCGAACAATTGCAGGTATTCGTCGAGCTTGTAACGGCTCACCTTTCCGTAAACGGTACGGCGGAGGAAGCCCGGTTTGAGATCGCCCGAAGGACCACCGAGGCTGGGGTCGAGATTGCCGGCAACAAGCATTACAGAGTCGCGAAGCTGCTCGGCGTCAAGACGCTTTTTCTCATAGCGCCAGTAGAAGCGATTGCCGGAATCTTTGGCAAAATTACTGGCTTCGTTTTCGCTTGCCAACTGGTAGACCGAGCTCAGCATTACTTCTTTGTGCAGCTTCTTGATCGATTGCCCGCTCTTCACAAAAGTAGCGGCAAGATATTCGAGGAGTTCCGGATTGGTAGGACGTTCTCCCGTAATCCCAAAATTACTTGGCGTGTCTACCAGGCCCGATCCGAAGTGCCCCTTCCAAACGCGGTTCACGATGACGCGCGTGCTGAGTGGCTGTTTGAGTATCGCCTCCGCCAACTGCAGACGTCCGCTGCCTTGCTTGAGCGGCTCGGGCTCATTGGGAGAAAGCACACTCAGGAAGTGACGCGGTACTTCTTCTCCAACCTGCATGGGATCGCCGCGAATGGCAAGTGGCAATTCTGAAATCTGATCGAGGGGTTTATCTTTGACGCCATGCAGGTAAGGGTAATGCGGCTCCAGCTTCTTGCGGGATTCTTCAATGTCTTTGCGAATGGAAGCGAGCTGCGCCTGCGATTCAGCACCGGCCCGGCTTTCGAGTGCCCAGCCGCGGAACATCAGCACACCCGGCTTCATGTTCTGGAAGCCCATCTCGATCATCGCGTTCGGGTCGTCGGATTCGCTCAATTCGCGCTGAAAGATCTCTGTATAAAATTTGCTTGCCTCGTCGGGCATGCTCTTTAAGCGGAGGCCGCAGCCAGGGCAGAAGTCGTCGTTGGTCACGAAATCGGATGGCTTGTTGGAACGTTTCTTGGGCTTTGTGCCCTCGAGTGCTTTATCGGCAATCACCTTGTTTTCGGCATCAAGTTCGTTGCGTGCGAGCAGCACGGCGACGACGTCTTCCTGAAATTTGTCGGCCAGCTTCTTCGCTTCCAGCGGAGTGGGCGCAGACTTTTTCGCCATGACCTGCCAGGCGTCTTTGTAGGCGTACTTCTTTGACGGCTTGGCCATGTACTTGATCCAGCGATCCAGAAGCTCGTAGTCGAGTTTACGGGTTTCAACAACGGTTGCGATTTCAGTTTTCTTCGGGCCGGTCACTTCGAAAACGCCCTGCAGATAGCTGGAGGTTTGAAAGACGAGAGACTGCGAAAGAGCTTTGGAAAGATTGCTCTGGATCTCGCCCATCATCTTCTGCTTCTGATCAATCTGCTCTTCGATTTTCCGGAACTCGTCCACTACGCTCTTTGGCGCGAGAGGATACTCTTCGTAAGTGACATTTGAGAAGACACCTGCGATGGCGTAATAGTCGCTCTGCGGGATCGGATCGTACTTGTGATCGTGGCAGCGTGCGCACGCTACCGTAAGACCGAGGAAGCCACGGGTGACCACATCCACGCGATCATGGCGCTCATCGGCGCGCGTTACTTCCGTCGAGCCATTATCGTAATACCAGGGGCCGAGGCCAATGAATCCCGTGCCGGGAAGAGACTTGTGCCGGGTCTTGGGGTCCATCAGGTCGCCGGCAATCTGAGCCTTGGCGAATTGATCGTAAGGCATGTCATCGTTGAAGGCCTGGATCACCCAGTCGCGGTAAACATAAGCCTTTGGATAGGGGTTAAAGCCACGGCGCATGGGATCGAGACTGCGATAATCGTCCTCGCCGTAACGGGCGACATCGAGCCATATGCGTCCCCAGCGCTCGCCATAATGCGGCGAAGCGAGTAACTTGTCGAGAACTTTTGAATAAGCGTCTGGCGACGAATCTTTCAGGAAAGCTTGAACCTCTTCGTAGCTCGGCGGAAGCCCGGTGAGGTCGAGATGAGCGCGGCGGATGAGATCGGTTCTCGAGGCGAAGCGGACTGGCTTCAAGCCTTCTTTTTCGATTCTCGAAAGCACGAAGCGGTCAATGTTCGTTTTGCCCCACTTGGAGTCTTTGACCGCAGGAAGATCGGGCTGCTTCAGAGGCAGCAGCGACCAGAACTTTTTCTGTTCCGGGAAGATGACGAACTTGCCGTTTACTTTCGCGGCGGTGGGGATGGCCTTCGGCCAAACTGCACCCGCCTTTACCCAGGCGGTGAGCGCTTCGATATCGGCATCTTTTAATTTGCCCCCAAGCGGCATGCGGAATTTCGGGTCGGGGTCGGTGTGCCGGATTGCGAGGATGAAGGCGCTTTTTTCGGGATCGCTTCCGACGACAGCCGCACCGCGTTTCGACCCTCCCTTCAGCATCGCCTCTTCACTGTCGAGACGAAGGCCACCCATCGCGGTGTTGGTGTGGCAACTGAAGCAATTGTTTACCAGGATCGGACGGATCTTATTCTCGAAATATTCAGGCGTGTTCGGACTCTGCGCTACAGCGCTAGAAACAGAAATCATTAGCGGAAGAAAGATTTGAAAGGATAGCTTGCCGAAACTCATTGCGACCGTTTTCTTTTGCAGGACTTATCTCTATTGTATCGAGAACGGGAATAGCGCAACGGGACTAATGCAGGGACGAATACGAGGGGAGCGCACATTGCTCAAAGCCAATACAACATGGACTACGAGCCACTAGATATAGCGATTTTTTTTGGGATTTGTCCAGTTTCCCGGAGGACGCTATACTCGATTTTCGGCCCTGATTGCCTGCTGTTCCCTGTCGCGAATCCTTCATGAATATTTAGTCCCGAGGTCTTGATGCGAATCCAAACCATTCTTGTTTCGATGTTATTGCCGCTTTCTGTTCTCGCTCAAGCGAAAGACAAAGAGAAGGTCGTCAAGAATCTGGCTTGGCCGCCCAAAGGAGGCATCAAAACTCCCGGCATACAAATTCCATTTTCCAGTTTGAAGCCCGAGGCGGAGCTAGTTCTTGAAGGCACCCCGTCCTGGCTGCTTGCGGATGGCATGTCCATCCTGATTCCGATTCGCGACAAGGGCAGCATCGCGAGAATTGGCAGCCGCGACAACAAGGCGTTGGAGTCGTGGAAAGGGATAGAAGAACCTTGCGGAGGTGCGATTTCGGCATTCGGGAATTTGTGGTTGCCCGACTGCAAAAAGCAATCGATTGCACGGCTCGAATTGAAAACTGGAAAGCAGGCGGCAATCGTGCCGTTGGGCATCGGCAAAGGGAGTCTGGTGCTGGCCGCTACGGCAGACAGCGTTTGGGTTTTGAGCGACGGGAAAGGAACGCTTGCTCGTGTCGATCCGAAGGACAATACTGTTGTCAGCGAGCTTCGGCTTGGACCAAGCTGCAACACAGTTCAGTTCGAACAGGAAGCGCTTTGGGTGACTTGTCCCGCAGAGAATCGGCTTTTGCGCATCGACCCAAAATCAAATCTGGTAGACAAGCGCATTGAGACTGAAGCAGATCCGGCCTCCGCAGCATTTGGAGAAGGCCATATTTGGGTATTAGGCAACAAAGACGGAAAGGTTTCGAAGATTGATTCAAAGACGAACAAGCTGGTAACGACGATTGAGACCGGGATACCGAATGGCAACGGCAATCTGGCATTTGGCGAAGGTCATGTCTGGGTAACAGCGAATGGTTATCCCCTTACCAAGATCAACGCGCAGACTGACAAGGTGGTGCAACAGTTCGCCGGCGATGGCGGCGGCATGGTGCGCTTTGCCCTCGGCTCTGTCTGGATACTGAATCCGGCGAAGGCCACTGTTTCGCGTTTTGATCCCAAACGCATCGCCGCAACTTTGCCAGATTAGGGGAATCGCTGCTATTCTCGTCCATCATGACGAGACAGTTCCTTTCGATCCTTATTCTTTGTTTTGGTGCGCTCAGTGCCCAGTCTCTAGATCCGAAACTGTGGCAGGAACTCAAGTGGCGCATGATCGGGCCGTTTCGTGCGGGCCGTACTGTCGGCGCAGTTGGATTGCCCCATGAGCCGAATACATTTTTCATTGGAGTGAATCATGGCGGCGTGTGGAAAACAACCGACGCGGGGCGCACCTGGAAGCCGATCTTCGATGATCAGCCAACGGGTTCGATCGGTGATTTGGCAGTTTCAGAATCCGACCCGAATGTGATCTATCTTGGCAGCGGAGAGGGCTTGCAGAGGCCGGATCTGAGCGTCGGCGATGGGATTTACAAGACCACCGATGGCGGCAAGAGCTGGCGCAATATGGGACTCACGGATGCGCAGCAAATTGGCCGCGTGATTGTCGATTACAAGGATCCGAAGCGGGTTTTTGTTGCCGCCCTGGGGCATCCTTACGGACCGAATGCCGAGCGTGGAGTGTATCGCTCGCTCGATGGCGGCGAGACCTGGAAGCGCGTGCTTTACAAGGATGCCGACACGGGTGCCACACAAATTGAATTCGACCCCAAAGACCCTCAAACGCTCTACGCCGACCTTTGGGCCGGCAGACAAGGCCCTTGGGAAAACGGGCAATGGCAGGGGCCGGGAAGTGGTCTGTACAAGAGCACGGATGGGGGAGAGACTTGGCGGCCACTCACCAACGGCTTGCCCACCTTCGCGCAGGGGTTGGGGCGCATCGGCTTTGACATCGCCCCCAGTAATCCAAAAATTCTTTATGCCGTTGTCGATGCCAATGCCCAATACGGAGGAATCTATCGCAGCGATGACGCGGGAGAAAACTGGCGGCAGATCAGTCGCGATGGCCGCACCTGGGGGCGCGGGTCGGACTTCGCGGAGATCCGTGTTCATCCCAAAGATCCGGAGACGCTGTTTGTCGCCAACACGGCCAGCTATGTCTCGCGAGACGGAGCCAAGACCTTTACGGCGTTCAAAGGCGCTCCTGGAGGGGACGATTATCATCGCATCTGGATCAACTGGCAGAAACCGGAAATTATGCTTTTTGCAACGGATCAGGGCGCGACGATCACTGTGAATGGAGGGGCGACCTGGAGCAGTTGGTACAACCAGCCAACGGCGCAGTTTTACCACGTAACCACCGATCAACGCTTCCCCTATTGGGTGTACGGAGGGCAGCAGGAAAGCGGAAGCGCGGCCGTGTCGAGCCGGGGAGATTACGGGGCCATCACGGCAAGAGACTGGCAGACTGTCGGCGTGGATGAATACGGTTACGTGGCGATCGATCCGCTCGACGCGGACCTACTTTATGGCGGCAAGATGACTCGCTTTGATCGCAAGACGGGGCAATCGCAGAACATCGCGCCGGAGGCGGTGCGCAGCGGCAAGTATCGTTTTTTGCGAACTGCTCCCGCAGTGTTTTCGATGGTAGACAAGCGGACCCTCTTCTACGCCGGCAATGTTCTCTTCAAAACCCTGAATGGAGGGCAAAGCTGGCAGGTGATCAGCCCGGACTTAAGCAGGGAAAAGACGGGAGTGCCGACGAGCATTGGCGTGTATCGAAGCGCGGAACTTGAAAAGATGCCGAGACGCGGAGTGATCTACACCGTGGCACCTTCGTTGCAAGACTTGAATACCATCTGGGCCGGCACCGACGACGGCCTGATCCATATCACGCGCGATGGCGGACGCAATTGGAACAACATTACACCCCCCGAGCTCTCGGCGTGGAGCAAGATCTCACTGATCGAGGCCTCCCATTTCGATAACTTGAGCGCCTATGCGGCAGTGAATCGTTTTCGGCTCGACGACCTTCGCCCGCATATTTTCCGCACTCACGACGGCGGCAAGACCTGGACACGCATCGTCGATGGCATCCCCGACAACGAAGTAGTGAACGCCGTACGCGAAGACCCGAAGCGCAAGGGATTGCTGTATGCGGCTACCGAACGCGCTGTCTACTTTTCAATTGACGATGGGCGCCAATGGAATCGCCTCCGCATGAACATGCCGTCCACTTCGATTCGCGACATCGTCGTTCATGGCGACGATCTGGTTGCCGGGACACATGGCCGAAGCTTTTGGATTCTGGATAACGTGACGGCATTGCGGCAGATCTCGGAGAAGACGGCAACGGCGGAGGCAACACTTTTTCAGCCTCAACTGGCTTACCGGTTGCGGCGAAGTTTGCACAGCGATACACCGATGCCGCCCGAGGAGCCGATGGGACAGAACCCGCCTGATGGCGCGATGATCGACTACTATCTCGCTACCGATGCAACTGCACCGGTCGTGATCGAGATTCTGGACGCGGCCGGGAAAATCGTACGCCGCTACAGCAGTGACGATGCGCCCGAGACCGTTCGTGAAGAGACGCTTGCTTATCCGAACTACTGGTTCCGGCCCGCCAGGAAACTTTCGGCAAATGCTGGCATGAGGCGCTGGATTTGGGACCTTCGATATGCTCCCCCCGAGGGCTTCGAGAAGAGTTACCCCATCTCGGCAATCTATCGCGACACGCCGCCCGGGCCGGAAGGGCCGTTGGCGCTTCCGGGGTTATACAAGGTAAGACTGACAGTGAATGGCAAGGGCTATACACAGGCGTTGACGCTGAAGATGGATCCGCGAGTGAAGACTCCG
>JBKJSR010000740.1:0-12942 GCA_046594355.1 Bryobacter sp. | reverse complement strand
CGGTAATCTTGAGCGCTTTGGCGCATGGCAAGATGCAAGGAATCCGGAGGCGTGCGGCAGCCGCTTTAGCAGCCGCGTCGCAGCCAACGGAAGAAGACGTGAAGTTGGCGGCGGCTGGGGCCAAGCGCAAGAAAGCCGTCGAGGAAAAAGGGCCTGGAGCCTATCGCGGCGTCTGGCTCGCCTTGTTCGGCGGATTATTGTTAGGTACTTTTTATCCGATCATGGCGATGAGTATGGAAGGTGAGTTGGGGATCTCCAACCCGTTTGCCGTGACTTTGATTTTCTCGATCGGCATTTTGCTGAGCACTTTCATCTACAACCTATACTTCATGAATCTTCCCGTGAAGGGCCTGCCGATTTCGTTTTTTTCCTACTTCACGGGCACCATGGGCCAGCATGCAATGGGTCTGCTGGGCGGGATGATCTGGATGATTGGCGCTTGTGCCAACTTTGCTGCAGGAGCTGCCCAGGGTGAAGCCAAGGTTGGAGCGGCAGTGAGTTATGCACTTGGGCACGGGGCGGTGTTCGTGAGCCTGATCTGCGGTTTGCTGCTTTGGAAAGAATTCTCGGGCGCGGATGGATCGATCAAGAGACTGCTTGCGATTATGTCGCTGCTATTCCTTGCGGGACTCGGGTTGGCCGCGCTCGCGCCGCTTTACTAGCGCAAGAGTTCCGCAGCTAAAGTCCGCAGCAATTCAAGGTTTGGCAGTGTGCCCTGCGCTAATTTGGATGAGCCTCCACCGCGACCTCCCTTTGCGTCCAATTGTACTTTCAGGATCTCTCCGCAATTCAGATTGAGGCTTGGGTGGGCGCCGAAAATCAAGGCAGTTCCCGTTGTGCCAAGGATAATAACGAGCGTGGCTGGATTGGAAATGAATGCACTGACGCTGGCCCGCAATTCGTCGCCAATCTCCTCTACTTCCTCGAACCAGACGATGCGGTTGCGCTCGCCGGGCACGGTTGCAGTGAAGCGCCGCTGACCTGAGATACCAGCCAGCTCAATGGACATTTTCTTTCTCAGCTTGTCTGATTCGGCGAGGCGCTCGCGGAGTGCGGTGTGGTGCTGCTCCGAGGTCTTGAGGCGATCCTGCAGCGCCCTGCGTGCGCGATGACCGCAGTAGAACTCGATCCGTAGAGCCTTGCGGACTTTCTCCGTCTTGTCGAGCACCACACATCCGATTTCGCCGGTGTGGAGAACATGGGTTCCGCCGCAGGCGCTGCGGTCGAGCCCATCAATGGTTACGATGCGCAGAAGACCAGCCCGGTCGGGAGGCTTGCGCAGCCCTTGAGCGAAGCTCGCGTCTTCAAAGGAGACCTGCAACGCCCGATTCTCAAGCAGGCGTTCGTTCACCCGTTCTTCGATGGCGAGAAGCAATTGGGGACTGGCAGTGGCGGGCTCCACGTCGACAGTCGCGTATTCGGCACCGAGGTGGAAGCTGACGGTAACGAGCGAAAAGTCTTCAGCCATCACCGCGCTCAACAGATGCTGGCCGGAGTGCTGGCGCATGTGGTCGAGCCTTCGCGCCTGTTCAACATGGCATTCGACGCGTTGAAGATCGGCGGGCAATGCATGGGCGAGTACGTGAACAACCGCTTCGCCTTCTTCCATCACATCCACAACGGGGATGCCGGCGATGGTGCCCGTATCGAAGGGCTGACCGCCGGATGCTGGATAGAAGGCTGTGCGATCCAGTTCCAGATGCAAGCCATCCGGTGAACGAGAAATCACGCTAGCTTCGAAATCGAAGAGATAAGAGTCGTGGTAGTAAAGGCGATCTGTCAAACCGATACTGTAACGCAGAGTGGGCAAAGAAAATCCGCCCGGATGAAGTCGTGCATTTCACGAATCCATCCGGGCGGGAATCACAGCTTCGTCAGGAATGGACTATTGGCGCGTCGCAATCTTGACGCGATTGGAGGGTTGGTTGTTGTATTCGATGGACAAGTCGTAATCGTCTTGCGTTGGAACGCCTTCGGGGACCTGAACATTGATTTGAAAGAGCCCGACAAAAAAGGGAGTGAGACCCGCGAATTGCGCCGGCTGGGCAATCGAGCTATCAAAAAGACCAGGGACGCCAAAGCGAACGACAACATTGGAAAGCTGCGCGAGCGGACTGGACGGAGAAGCGGCACCAGTCTGCACTGGCGGGTTGGTTTGACCAAAGCCGATTGCGTAGATAACAAGAGTCTCGCCGGCGCGAACTGGCTTGGATACATAAGTACCCAGCTTGATGCCAACTGGCAGTGGCAAGGTACCATCCGCATTCACAATGATTCCGTGGCGGAGCCCGGGCCAGACCAGGATGCGTCCGGCTTGGGCAACTACATTGACACTTGCGCGATTGCCGACAACACCATTGCGCTCCACCTGAACCACAGCGTCGCCGCCTAGAGTTTCAAGTGGGATCTGAAAGTTGATTTGCCCTGGGGAAGCATAATAGAGCGGGGCAGCGAGGCCGTTGACGAGTACGCGAACGCCGCCAAGGGTGGTTGGCAAAGGAGCACCTGGCGCGGCGTAGATGTTGTCTGTCAGAAACTCTCCAAACAGGGCCGCGATGGTGCCCACGCCGAGTGAATCACCCGTCGCAAAAGTTGCGTTGTTGAGGATGCCATTATAAGAGACAGTGGGAGTTGAGGTAGCGACGATTTCCATTTCGACGGGGACAACCAGTGCAGGGGCATTGATTGCGTTGGTCGCAAAGGAAAGATTGCCCCGATAAGTTCCCACCGGCAGAGTTCCCGGAGTCAACGTAACAGCGGCGCCGGTGAACGAAGTGGATAGCGCGGCTCTTAGCCAGCCTGTACCGTTCGTCTCCGTCGTAGTGACGGTGTTGAGGGTCAAGGTTCCGAGTCCACGATTCCCAACTCCGATATTGACTACTGCAGGAGCGGAATTTTGCACGAGCTTGGCGCTGATCCGTTCGGGGCCGGCAAAGGCAATTGGCTGCGAGGTAACAACGAGGCGGGTTTGAACCGTCTTGTTGTCGCCGGCGAAAGCCGAACCGCCCAGTTGCAGGGTACCGTTGTAAGTGCCCTCCGCCATTCCGGGTAAGTGACGGGCAGTTACACGATAAGGCTGTACGAAGCGGAAGCTTCCCTGCCCTTCATAAGCTACGCTGAGCCAGTTGCCGCCAGTCTGAGCGGTGGCGTTAGTAGTGAGCACGCTATTTGTCGAAAAGGTGAAGCTATCGCTACCACCGTTGGGTGGAGTGTAAAGAAAGATGGTGTCTGGAATACCGCCACCAATCTGAACAGTGACACTGATGGTCTGGGGAGCGTCGATCGCATTGGGATCGCGAACCGTGACCATGCCTGTGTAGGAACCACGCGTCAACGTAGAGGTATTCAGAGTGAAGTTGATGGGGATACAAGAACTCTGCTGGACGGCAATCTGACAAGGCCGGGCTGCACCAGCGGCAGCACTGAGCCATGCCGCATTGGAAGCAAACGATAAGGCGAGAGAGCCGTTTCCGGCATTGTAAGCCTCAATGGTTTGCAGCGGCCCGACTGTCCCGGTGGCAACCGAAACTGGACCAACGGCAGTAGTCGTCAAGCGAAGTTTTGCCTGAGCGTAGGCCGAGTCTGCCCAAAAAACGGGCAGCAGGGCTAAGCCAAGCAGGATCTGTTTGAATGTGTGGCGAACTCGTTTGCAGCCGGTAGAAGTTACACCCAGTTGAGTGCACCCTTTTTGCGAGCCCATATGTAACCGGCAATGAGTATTGAGAGAAATAGCGTTACCTCCGCAACCCCAAACCAGCCCAGTTGTTTATAACGGACGGCCCAGGGGAATAGAAAAATTGTTTCTACATCAAAGATCACAAAAAGGATCGCGACGATGTAGAAGCGTACTGTGAATCGGCCGCGGGCACTGCCCTCAGCTTCAATCCCACATTCATAGGCTTCAAGCTTGGCTTGATTGGGAATGGAGGGACGAAGGAGGCGGGCGGCAATCAACGCGATGGCGGGAAACGCGATTGCGATAGCCAGAAGGAAGAAGATTGGCAGGTAACCTTCCAGCATGTTTTTAGCATAACAAAATCACGGCAAACTGCAACGCCAAACTTCAACGGATAATGAAGTTCAAGCATCCAACCAATTATGTTGCGCTCCATCCGAGAACAAATCGACGTTATCTTCCGAGAAGATCCAGCCGCAACGAGCATCCTCGAAGTGCTGATCTGCTACCCCGGCCTGCACGCCATACTGCTGCATCGGCTGGCGCACTGGCTTTACAAGATCCGGCTTCGCCTGGTTGCCCGAATCACATCGCAAATCGCCCGCATGATTACCGGGATCGAGATTCATCCTGGCGCAACGATTGGCAGGCGCTTTTTTATCGATCACGGAATGGGCGTGGTGGTGGGAGAGACCACGGTCATCGGAGACGACGTCATCCTTTACCAGGGAGTGACGCTCGGCGGGACCGGCAAGGAACGCGGCAAGCGCCATCCGACGCTTGGCAATCGCGTGGTCGTGGGTACGGGGGCGAAAGTGTTGGGAAACATTACACTGGGCAACAATGTAAAGATCGGTGCCGGCAGCGTGGTGGTGCATTCCGTCCCGGACGATTCGACGGTCGTCGGGATCCCCGGCCGCATTGTGCGTGCGAGGGGCCAGATTGCCGACGATCTGGAACATGGGACCTTGCCCGACCCACAGGGGCAAGACCTTGAGAATATGACGCAGCGTATCGATCAGATGGAACTTGTGATTCGCGCTCTGCTTGAGGAGAAAACAAAGCCATGAAGCTGGTCCTGATTCTGATTCTGGTTGCGGTGAGTCTTCATGCGGAAACGACTGTTCGTTATTGGTCCGGCGGTCATGAGAAGGCGGATCTCGCGCAGTGGGCCATGGAGGCGTGGGCAAGAGCTTCGGATGGATTGATGCGCGTTGCGAGAGTGGATCGACCGGAGGACGCGGAGATCCGCTTTCGCTGGGTCAATCCACGGCGGCCCGGACTTTATGGACAGAGCCTGACCACGGTGAGAGATGGCAAGCCGATCTCCGAGGTGGTGATCAATCCCTCCCTGGAAAGTCTGGGCGGGGACATGCTGGCCCGGTCTTTGCAGGATCGGCTTTTCGGAGACGTGATTCTTTTTCTGACCTGCGTTCATGAGGCTGGACATGCGCTTGGGCCGGTTCACACACGCGAATACGCGGACATCATGTATTCCTTTGAGTTCGGTGGGGACTTTGCCACCTACTTCGACCGCTACCGGAAAAAGCTGCAAAGCATGGACGACATGAAAAAACAATCGCCTTTCTCGACGAACGATTTGCGCCAGATCAAGGAAGCGGCGGCTCGCCGAACGCAAAACGAAAAGCGTTGAGGCGGATCGTTTCGAGGTCCTGCGCGCTGAAACCGAGGCGTTGCGCAAGTTCAAATTCGCGCGATAGCGTTGTTTTGAAAAACGCAGGGTCATCCGTATTCAGGATGATTGGAACACCAGCGTCGTGAAGCAGCTTTGCAGGGTGTGCCTCGTAGGAAGGAACAGCGCCGGTGCGAACGTTGGAGGTGAGCGAAATCTCAAGGGGGATGTTGCGGCGGCTCAGTTCGGCAACCAGTGCGGGGTCTTCGATGGCACGGATGCCATGGCCAATGCGGTGGCTGCCGAGAGACAACGCGTCCCAAACATTTTGGGCGTTTGATGTTTCGCCCGCATGGGGCACGAGCCGGAAGCCCTGTTCGCGGGCGAGATCGAAAGCTGGCCGCAAGGCTTCTGCGGGAGCACCCCGCTCGTCGCCGCCAACGCCGAAGGCGAGTACACTGGTGCCGCGAAATTGCGCGGTGAATTTGGCCGTTTCGAGTATGTGGTCGGCACCAAGCTGACGTACCGCATCAAAGACCCAGCGGACCTGGAGAGGGGCACGCTGTCCTTCGTCTATCAGTGCCTCGGAGATCATGCGGGCATCGAGGCCGCGCCAGAGACAAATCCCCGCCGAATGAATTAATTCGGCATACACGATTCCCTGCCCGGCGAGCCTGGCAAAACAGCGCCGTGCAAGAAGGCGATAGTGATCGGCATCGCGCAACTGCATGGCGGCGAACTTGAAGCTGTCGAGGAAACCTGAGAAATCGGTGAATTGATAGCGCCGCTGGATTTCGGCCTCGGGGAAGTGCGGGGCGATCTCGCGGAGTGTGATTTCATCGAGTGTCCCCTCGAGGTGCAAATGCAATTCAGCGTAGCGCACGGAACTTGCCATAATAACCATGATGCAGCCAAGCGAGATTCACGCGATTGTTAATGGGTTTCATGGTGATCCCATGCTGGTCCTCGGCCCGCATCTTATGCAGGCGGGTGAGTGGGAAGTGCGGGCGTTTCTGCCGCAGGCGGAGAGTGCCTCCGTGATGATTGGCAGTGTGGTACACGCGATGAAGAAGGTAGACCCGGCGGGTTTCTTCTGCGTGGCTCTCAAGGCCGACCCGCAAGCTTATCGCATTCGCGTCAAGACCTGGCAAGGCGCTCTCAACGAGATTGACGACCCGTACCGATTCGGCAAGTTGCTCTCGACTTTTGATCTTCACCTGTTTCTTGAGGGAACCAACTACGAGGCTTTTCGTACTTTTGGCGCCCACATCATTGAGGTAGCGGGACTTCGCGGAGTGCGATTCGCGGTCTGGGCGCCGAACGCCGAATCCGTTCAAGTGTGTGGCGATTTCAACCATTGGGACAAGAACAGCCATCCGATGAATCCGCGCGAAGGCGGAGTCTGGGAACTATTCGTGCCTGGCCTCGGTGGTGGTGCGGTGTACAAATATTTTGTGCGGTCGCGGCTCAATTTGTACCAGCAGTTGAAGACCGACCCCTTTGCATCTTTCGGTGAGGTTGCGCCCAGGAATGCTTCTGTAGTTTGGGATTCCGACGGTTATGAGTGGCAGGACAGGGAATGGATGGCCGAACGCGCGAAAAGCAACATCCTCAAGCAGCCTTTGTCGATCTATGAAGTCCATCTGGAGAGCTGGGTGCATGGGGCGCACAACAAGCCATTGAGCTATCGCGAACTCGCCGACCGGCTCGTGACTTATGCAAAGGATCTGAACTACACGCACATTGAACTGATGCCGATCCTCGAGCATCCATTCTCGGGTTCGTGGGGTTACCAGGTTACGGGCTACTTTGCACCGACATCGAGGTTTGGTACGCCGGACGATTTCCGTTATTTCGTGGACAAGTGCCATCAGGCGGGCATAGGAGTGATCCTCGACTGGGTGCCGGCGCACTTCCCAAAGGACGCCCACGGGCTCGCACTTTTCGATGGCACGCGCCTCTATGAACACGACGATCCGCGCCAGGGAGAACAGCTCGACTGGGGAACGCTGATCTTCAATTTCGGGCGCAATGAAATCAAGAGCTTTCTTTTGTCGAGCGCCATGTGCTGGCTGAAGGAATTTCACATCGACGGCTTGCGGGTGGATGCGGTCGCTTCGATGCTGTACCTCGATTATTCGCGCGAGGGAAAAGACTGGGTTCCCAATCAGTTTGGCGGGCGGGAGAACCTTGAAGCGATCTCGTTTCTGCGGCGCTTTAACGAGCTTTGTCATGAGGTACCCGGGGCGTTCACGGCCGCCGAGGAAGCGACTGATTTTCCCGGTGTCACGCGGCCTGTTTTTCTTGGCGGTCTCGGCTTCACCCTGAAGTGGAATATGGGCTGGATGCACGACATGTTCCGGTACTTCAAGTTCGATCCGTTCTTCCGGCGGCATCATCACCAGAACATTACCTTCAGCCTGTTCTACTCATTCAACGAAAACTATCTGCTGCCCATCAGCCACGATGAGGTAGTACACGGGAAGTCCAGTTTGATTGGGAAAATGCCTGGTGACGAATGGAGACGCTTCGCGAATGTGAGAGCGTTTCTGGGCTACATGTACGGGCATCCCGGCAAGAAGCTTCTCTTCATGGGGCAAGAGTTTGGCCAGTACGAGGAATGGTCGGAATTGCGCCCGCTACGCTGGGAACTTTTGCAGTTTGGACTGCATTCGGGATTGCAGAGCCTGGTACGCGACCTGAATCATTTGCTGCGTCAGGAACCGGCGCTCTACGAAGTGGATTCCAGCTTCGAGGGCTTTTCGTGGATTGATTTCAACGACACGGAGAACTCGGTCATTGCCTTCATTCGCTATGCGCAAGACAAGACGAATTTACTGGTCTTTGTCTGCAACTTTACACCGGTCGTGCGCTACAACTACCACGTAGGAGCGCCCGTCGCAGGCAACTGGACTGTTGCGCTAAATACGGATGCGAGCCGGTACGGGGGAAGCGGCGTGGGGCCGGCTGGTACGATCCATACGGAAGCGGTGGAATCGCATTTTCATCCACAGCGATTCTCCTTGACCTTGCCCCCACTCGGGGTGATTGTGCTTAAGCCAGACTTTGCCGATACCACTCAAAGGTTCGACGAAGCCCCTCTTCGAAAGTAAACTGCGGATCGTGGCCGAGTTCCAGGCGCGCGAGGGTCGTGTCTGCCTGAGAATGCTTTACGTCGCCTTCACGGGGCGGGCCATACAGGGCTGGAATCTGGCGTCCGGCGATTTTCTGGAGCAGTTCCCAAGTCTGATTCAGCGTGTAGCGATTGCCGTTTCCGGCGTTGAAGGATTTACCACTGACGCCCTTTGCCTGGGCTGCCTTTACGAGCAGAGAGGCGACATCTTCGACATAGGTGAAGTCGCGGCTCTGCTCTCCGTCGCCATAGATGGTAGGCGACTTGCCTTCGATGAGCGCCTTCATGAAAAGACTCAGTACACCGCTATAGGCGCTGTTCGGATCTTGTCTCGGCCCGAACACATTGAAGAAGCGAAGCGAAACTGTTTCCAGTTGAAAGCAGGACGAAAACACGCTTGCGTAGTATTCGCCCATGAGCTTTTGCGCCGCATAGGGGCTCATCGGATTCGCCTGCATGGATTCCACTTTGGGCAACACTTCCGTGTCGCCATATGCGGAACTGGATGCGGCATAAACTACCCGCTTGACCCCTGTATCCTTTGCGGCAAGAAAGACGTTGAAGGTGCCGTTGATATTGACATCGTGGGACGGGATTGGATCGTTGATGCTGCGCGGCACACTGGGAATGGCCGCGAGATGGAACACAATATCCGCGCCGGTGAAAGCAGTTGCGACCGCATCGTAGTCGCGAATGTCGCCTTGCGACAGAGCGACGCGCCCGTCGAGACCCTCAAGATTCTTGCGGTGGCCGCTGTTGAGATTATCGAATGCGGTTACGAACTCCGCACCCTGGGAAATGAGATGACGAATTAGCGCCGAGCCAATAAATCCGGCCCCTCCAGTTACAACTGCATTCATACGGCTAGTGCCTCCTCAATACGGCGATTCAGATAATCGATACTTTCACGGGCAAGGGTTTCCGCGCCGGGGCTGAAGTCGAAGGCTTCCATCGAGATCCAGCCTGCATATCGCAATTCATGCAAGCGGCGAAAGATGGAGACGAAATCATAGCTGCCCGTGCCGGGATGCCGGCCATCGAGTTCGTTGACGTGTACGTGGCGAATCCACTGGAAGTGCTTTGCAATCAGATCCGCGTGTGTTTCAACTTCGTTGATGGCGTTGTGGGAATCGAACATGGTTTGAATGGCAGGGCTGCCAATCGACTTGACATGCTCTACGGCCTCATCGAGGGTAAGCACCACGTCGGTTTGCTCCGAAGGGAGGGCTTCAATGAGAATTGTGACACCGCGCTGCTCCGCCTGTGGGGCCACTTCTGCCAGGCCATCCACGTAATTCCTGGTTGCTTCGGCGACACTGATACCGCCTTCGGCTGCGCGTTGCTTCGGGCTGCCAAAAACCATGACGCCGCCAGATCCCAAGTCGGCGCAAAGGTCAATCAGGTTGCGGATGTGCTGCCAGCTTCGAGTCCGGCGAGCCAGGTCGGGGGATGAGACGCTCAAGCCTGCGGGGCTCACCATCAGCCAGTGCAATCCAACGAACTCAAGACCTTCCGAGACGATGATATCGCTGAGCTCTCTTCTTCGATCCACTCCGATGTCAGCAGGGTCTGCGGCCAGTGTAAATGGAGCGATCTCGATCCCTGTGTAGCCGAGCCGCTTCATGACCCGGCAGGATTCGGCGAAGTCCCATTTGTCGAAGGCCTCATTACAAATGGCGTGACGGAATGACATCTATTTTTTCCTCGCAATGACGATGAGATTGAGTCCGGCCCAGGGGAGCACGGGCTCAAAAATCTTTGTCAACCAGACAGTCTTGTCGAATAGCTTCAAGCTAAATTTGTCAATCTTTTCGTTGCCAAAAAATCCGCCAAAGATACCCCAGGCGACGCGGCCCACTTTGTTGAGTTCACGAGTCTGCTCGACTGCGAATCCATTGTTTTCGAGAAGCGCAAGAAGCTGGCTCTTCGAGAATCGTTGGCGATAACCCATCCCGCGATCGAGCGAATTCATGTTCGTTCCCTGCGGGACGCTGACGACAAGCCGACCTGAAGGCGCCAGACATTCATTCATGCGGCGGAGGCAGGCACCTGGATCCTTGCTATATTCGAGAGTTTTCAACAGGAGAGCAGTATCGAAGCTCTCCTTCAAGTCTACATAGCCTTCGGACTCGTCGGGGCTCAACTCGCGAACCTCGACATTGGGAGTGCGCAGGAAACGGTTGCGCAAGGAATGCAGGTGCAGTGGATCTTTTTCGCCGGCGACATAACGAAGACGCTTGCCCATCAACATGCCGCTGACGCTGCCAAGACCGGCGCCTAGCTCGATGATGCGGTCGCCAAGAAAAGGACGAACGATCAAGACGAGCCAATTCAGATATGCGGGCGTACCGGTCAGGGTGTTGAGATAATTGCGCCCGTAATCCTCTTTGTACAGGTCATCGACAACCCAGAAGTAGAGAACTACTCCCAGCGCCTTGACCCCATCCTTCCAACCGATCTTTTTACCCTCTTCATAGGTGCGCCCGTGGTAGCTGATCGGCACTTCATAGATACGGAATTTCCGCTTGGCACACTTCATCGTAATTTCCGGTTCGAAGCCAAAACGGTCGGAGCGGACGGGAATGCTTTTCAGGAGATCGGTGCGAAAGACTTTGTAACAAGTTTCCATGTCGGTGAGATTCAGATTGGAAAACATGTTCGAGGTCAAGGTCAGAAAGAGGTTGATCATGGAATGCCAGAAGGGCAGGACACGGCGCTGCTCTCCGGCAAGATACCGGCTTCCAAATACTGCATCGGCCCGCCCGGAAAGCAGCGGGGCCATCAAAACCGGATACTCACTGGGATCATACTCCAGGTCGGCATCCTGAATGAGGCAGAAATCGCCGTCGGCCTTTTCGATCGCCATGCGAACGGCAGCACCCTTGCCCTGGTTCACTTCGTGGCGAAAGAGACGGATTTCGGGGTGAGCGGCGGCAAATCGCGCCAGGATTTCCGAAGTGCCGTCCGTGGAACAGTCATCGACAATGACAAGCTCCCGTTCGAGGCTCTCAGGCAGCGGCGCAGCCAAAACCATCGAAAGACTCTTCTCGACAACTGCGCGCTCGTTGTAGACAGGAATCAGGATCGAAAGCTTCATGGGCAATCTTCTACTATACCCGTGGGAGTGCGGCAATCGGATAGAATCAAACCTGATTATGGATAACAGCACCCCCAGACGCAATTTTCTGGCCTCGTCGGCAGCGGCATTCAGCATCGTTGCCCCGCAGTCGATCCGAGGCTCCCAGGCAAATTCCGCTCTAACGATCGGTCTTGTCGGATGCGGCAATCGCGGCATGTATGTGAGCGGAATTTTCGCGAAGAACGAATTCGCCAAAGTCACGAAGATCTGTGACATTTACGACGACAAGCTGGCGGCGGGACGAGCGAAGTATAGCGGTGTTCAGGAATTCAAGGACATCAAGGAATTGCTCGCCTCCGATGTAGATGCCGTTCTGATCGCAACACCGATCGTTTATCACCCCGAGCACTTTGAACTTGCGACGAAAGCAAGGAAGCATATCTACATGGAGAAGGCTGCCGGGATCGACCCCAAGGGATGCATGCGCGTAC
The DNA here is from genome assembly GCA_046594355.1 of Bryobacter sp. GTDB lineage: Bacteria > Acidobacteriota > Terriglobia > Bryobacterales > Bryobacteraceae > Bryobacter. The sequence continues at coordinate 930 of JBKJSR010000740.1, read as the reverse complement.
TGAAGGCGGCTCGTGCGGCCGACCCCACCAAGCGCATCTCGATGGGATTTCAGCAGCGTTACGGAACGGATTACCGCCGCGCCCATGCGCTGGTGAATTCCGGGGAGATTGGCAAGATCAGGATGATCCGGGCATCCTGGCTCGGTTCAGGCCCGGCTTACAAACCGGATTTCACAGGCCAGGAAGAGAAGATTCGCAACTGGTATTTCTACAAAGAAATGTCAGGCGACATGATCATCGAACAGGACTGCCACAACATCGACGTTCTGCATTGGTTCACGGATCGTAACCCGGTGAAGGCAATCGGCTACGGCAGCCGGGCGATTCGCAAGGAAGGCGACATTCTCGACACGCTTTCCGTCACATTCCAATATGCCGACGGCCTGGTTGCCAGCTATTCCGCGAATCAGCTTGGCAAGGGTCCGGCGTTTCAGGATGTGAGCGAGACATTCATGTGCGACGAAGGGACAGTGCGTACTTCGCGGCAGGGCATTACCGTGTGGCGCAAAGACAAAAAAGAAATTGAAGAATGGCCGACGAAGTACGACATTACGATTGATGCGGTGAACCAATTCGTCGATGGCTCACGCACCGGCAAACTTGAGAATGCCGCGCTCTGGGGCGCTGAATCCACGATGGCCGCGATCATGGCGCGCGAGGCTATCTATACGGGCAAGGAAGTCACCTGGGACAAAGTGAGCAAGGGCTAAGCCCCTGTTCACTGGATCTGGTCGAGAATAATTCTGGTGAAGGCGGTGACGAAGGGGCGTCCGCCGTTGAGCAGGTTTTCTTTGGTCTGATAATCCAATTCGATGTCCGGGCGCACTCCAACATTTTCGATGAAAAATGATTTGGGGAAGCCCGGATACTCGTATTCCCTGGCGCGCATGATTAGCGATTTCGTATTGGTCGTCTCCGCCTCGCTGAACT
>JBKJSR010000716.1:0-4737 GCA_046594355.1 Bryobacter sp. | reverse complement strand
GCGGGGCGCTACCTCAATGAATCCGATCTGGCAAAGGCTGCACCCGTTGCGGTAGTGAGCGATGCGTTTGTCAAGAGCTACCTTGCAGGGCACAATCCAATCGGGGCAATCGTAGTGGAGCATTGCGGGGGACAAACTGCCCGCACCATTGTTGGCGTCGTTGCTGATTTGCGCACTGATGCCTTACGAGCAAAAATTCCACCGACCATGTACATTTTGATCTCGCAAGCATCAGACGAAATTGTGAAAGCGGCGCATACCTGGTTTCCGATGAGTTGGGTCGTGCGCACAAAAGATGCCGGAAAGGGAATTGCAGCCAGGATCGAGCAGGAGTTGAGGGCGGTGGATCCGCTGCAGCCGGTTCATGAGTTCAGGACGATGGAGGACTTTCGATCGGATGCCGTGCGCAATGAGAGGTTTCTTGCTTTTCTCGTTAGTGCATTTGCGATTCTTGCGCTGGTTTTGGCAAGTGCAGGGCTTTACGGCGTGATGTCGTATCTGGTGACTCAGCGCAGTATGGAGTTTGCAATTCGTTTGGCGCTTGGAGCGCCGGGCGGCCAACTGGCAATCGGAGTGCTGCGGCAGGGAATGAGGCTGGCCGGTGTGGGTTTGGTACTTGGTGGTTTGGGTGCCTTCGCGCTTCTGCGCTGGCTGCCAAGCCAATTTCCCGGCTTGATACCGCTACATGCCGCCAATGATTTTGTGGTGTTTGCGGCCATGGTCGGCTGCCTCCTGCTCGCGGTGTTGTTAGCTTGTCTGGCACCTGCACTGCGGATTACGCGCATGGATCCCAACGAGGCGTTGCGGGAGAGTTAAAGTTTTTTTGAAAGGAGTTTATGCACGGCGGCATTCCTCTGGTGAAAGGAGAGTGCATGAAACTCTGTAATGTATTGATGACGCTGGTTGTGGTGGCGCTCGGAGCGAGCGCGGACGTGAGCCGTGGTTCGGGGGTGCTCCTCAGGACGCTGACCGGCGGGAGGTCGATCGAGTGTCCGCTCAAGCACACCGATGTGCGAGCCGAGATCAGCGGGCCGATGGCGACCGTGATCGTCCGGCAGGATTTTGTGAATGAATCGCGCGAGACGATCGAGGCGGTTTACAACTTTCCGTTGCCGGCGATGGCGGCGGTGAACGGTTACGAAATTCATGTGAACGACCGCGTAGTGAAAGGCAGGATCGCACGGCGCGAGGATGCGCAAAAGGCCTATGACGAGGCGCGGCGGCGCGGACAGACGGCGGCGCTATTGAATCAGCAGCGCCCAAATGTGTTTCAGCAATCGCTTGCGAACATCGCCCCCGGCGCAAAGGTAAGTGTCGAGATCCGCTATGTGGAACTGGTGCCGTATGAGGCGGGCACGTATGAGTTTGTGTTCCCGATGGTGGTTGGGCCGAGGTACTTTCCGAAGCCGATGGCAGGGCAGGAGGCGAGCGTGAATCCTCCGGTCGCAGCCAAGGGCACGCGGGCCGGGCACGACATCACGATCCAGGTGAAGCTGGGAATGGGCACGCCGCTCGGCATCGTGAAGAGCGAGAGCCATGCAGTGACGCAAAAACGCTTCAACAAGTGGTTCGAAGAAGTGAATCTTGCGCAGGCGAATGAGATTCCGAACAAGGATTTTCTGCTGCAATACCGTGTGGCCGCTCGCGACATCGCGCCTTCGCTCCTGACTCATCGCGAGGGCAACGATGGGCACTTTAGTTTTGTGATTGATCCACCGGCACTGCGTACGCTCGAAATGAACATCACGCCGAAAGAGCTGGTGTTTGTGATCGATACTTCCGGTTCGATGCATGGCTTTCCTCTCGATAAAGCGAAAGAGGCGATGCTGCAGGCCATTGATGGTTTGAATCCCCGCGATACCTTCAACCTGATTACCTTCTCGGGAGAAACGGAGATCTTGTGGCCCCAGCCGGTGGCGGCGACGCCTGAGAATGTGGCGAAGGCGAAGAAGTTTTTGCAGTTCAAACAAAGTGGTGGCGGGACGGAGATGATGAAGGCGATCCGGGCGGCGCTCGACGGTACCGACAGCCAGGAGCATCTGCGGATTGTCTGTTTCATGACCGATGGTTATGTCGGCAACGACAACGAGATCATCGCCGAGATCCGCAAACATTCCAATGCAAGAGTATTCAGCTTTGGCATTGGCAGCAGCGTAAATCGTTTTCTGCTCGACAAGATGGCAGAGGCGGGAAGGGGCGAAGTGGAATACGTTTCGCTCAATAGCGACGGTAGTGCGGCGGCAAAGCGCTTTCACGAACGCATACGTAATCCGCTGCTGACCGATATCGAGATCGACTGGAATGGGTTGCCGGTGAAGGATCTGGTACCGGCGCGGATTCCAGATCTGTTTAGCGCGAAGCCACTGATTGTGAGCGGACGCTATGACGGCCCCGCGACGGGCAAGATCCGCATTCGCGGCAAGCAGGGCGGACGCGCATATGCGCGCGAGATCGAAGTGAATCTTCCGGCGGTGATGAAGGAGAATGCGGCGGTTCCTGCCATCTGGGCGCGCCGCAAGATCGATGCATTAAGTGTTGACGAACGTGAGAATCGCGAAAGCATCACACAACTTGGTCTCGCTTATCGCCTGATGACGAGCTTCACGAGCTACTACGCGGTGGAAGAGCGGGTGGTGAATGAAGGCGGGAAGCTGAGGCGTGTTGAAGTGCCGGTGGAAATGCCCGAGGGCGTAAGTCACCAAGGTGTTTTCGGCAGTGCCGACCGGGCCGATATGGCGGCAATGCGAGCAAGTGTCAGCGTTCAGACAGGCAGTACGATGCTCAGCACGGCGTTGCCTGCCGCATCTATGACGGTTCGCGAGCGGATTGAGTTGAAACTTGAGATCGGCAAGTTCAGCGTGAGGGTGAAGATCCGCGTGATGCTCAAAGACGTGAGCGTGGCGACGATGCAGAAGCTGAAGGAGCTTGGATTTCAGGCAGATCCGGCAGCGGCCGGAGCCCGTTTTCTCAGCGGCAGCATCGACGCTTCCAGGCTGCATGAGCTTCGTAAGCTCGAACAGGTGCTGCGCGTTGAGGAGATGCAGTGAGAGGCTTGCTACATTAGGGAGCGTGTTCCGTAAGGTATTGGTAGCGAATCGCGGCGAGATTGCGGTTCGAGTAATGCGGGCGCTCCGCGAAATGGAAATAGCCAGCGTGGCGGTCTACAGCGATGTAGACCGCCACGCTTTGCATGTCAGGATGGCGGACGAGGCCGTACACATTGGGGCCGCAGCTTCGAACGAGAGTTATTTGCGGGGGGAGAAGCTGGTTGCGGCCGCGCATGCTACAGGGGCTGAGGCGGTGCATCCGGGCTATGGATTTCTAAGCGAGAATGCCGGCTTTGCGGCGCTGTGCGAGCGCGAAGGCCTCGTGTTTATCGGCCCATCGGCGAGTGCGATCGAGAAGCTGGGTTCAAAGACCTCGGCGCGCGCGCTGGCAAAAAAAGCGGGGACTCCAATTCCTCCCGGTACCGAAGAGGCGCTCGCCAGTGCCGGGCAGGCGATACGGATTGCGAGCGAAATTGGCTATCCGGTGATCCTTAAGGCGGCTGCGGGTGGTGGTGGCAAGGGCATGCGGAGGGTGGATCGCGAGGAGGACATGGAGGCGGCGCTACGGGATGCCTCAAGCGAAGCCGAGAGGTCGTTCAAAAACTCCGACGTGTATATCGAGAAGTTCATTGTGCGGCCCCGGCATATCGAAATCCAGGTGCTTGGAGACATGCATGGCAACATGATTTATCTGGGCGAGCGGGAGTGTTCCATCCAGCGGCGCCACCAGAAGGTGATTGAAGAAGCGCCATCGCCGTTCGTTACGCCGGAGATGCGCAAGGCGATGGGCGAGCAGGCGGTCGCGCTGTCGGCGGCGGTGGGATATTATTCGGCGGGGACGGTCGAGCTGATCGTCGGCGCGGATCGCAGCTTCTACTTCCTCGAGATGCACACGCGGCTGCAGGTCGAGCATCCGGTTACCGAGGAGATTACCGGACTCGATCTGGTCGAACAGATGATCCGCGTCGCGGCGGGGGAGAAGCTGTCGTTCTCGCAGGACGAGGTGAAGCTCGACGGCTGGGCAATCGAGAGCCGGGTTTATGCCGAGGATCCGTATCGCGGATTCTTGCCGAGCACGGGGCGGCTGACGACCTATCGGCCGCCTATCTCGACTTCGCTCGACACGAACGGGGTTAGGGTGAGGGTCGACGACGGCGTTACCGAGGGCGGCGAGGTCAGCATGTTCTACGACCCGATGATCGCCAAGCTGGTGACCTGGGCGCCGACGCGCGACGCGGCGATTGATGCGCAGGTGGCGGCACTGGACGCGTTCCAGATCGGCGGGGTGTCGGACAATATCGACTTCCTCTCCGCGCTGATGCAGCATTCGCGGTTCCGCGCGGGGGAACTGACCACGGGCTTCATCGCCGAGGAATATCCCGACGGGTTCCAAGGTGCCCCGGCGGATGAGGAACTGCTCGCCGATTTGGCGGCGCTGGCGGCGATCGTCGAGCTGACGGTAGATACCCGCGCGGCGCTGATCGACGGACAATTGGGCGAGCCTGTGTTTCCCGAAGAGACGCAGATCGTGCGGATGGCGGGCCGCGATTACGAAGTGACGGTGACGCCCTATGATGGCGGAAATCTGGTCAGCGTCGATGACGGGGAAGAAATCGACGTGATCGGCGACTGGGCGCCGGGGCAGCGGCTGCTGGTGGCCGACATGGATGGCCGACGGCGGGTGGTGCAG
>JBKJSR010000678.1:0-27819 GCA_046594355.1 Bryobacter sp. | reverse complement strand
CTCAGAAGAATCGTAATCGGATCGAGGAAGCTCTCAAACTGCGCTGCCAGAATCATGTACATGAATACGAAGCACAACACAAACGCCGAGACGAAATTTACAGCCGCTTTGCCAAATTCCTTCGACCGGCCTACAGTTCCCGTCGCATACTGCGGCGGCATGTTCAGCTCTTGAACAATCTTCTGTGTCGCCTCAATTGCCTCAGACAGCGATCCGCCCTTGGCGATATTAGCCTGGATCAGAATCTGCCTCTGACGGTTGTATCGGTCAATCGCCGAGGGTCCAGTGGCGTCTCGTAGAGAAGCGACATTCGATACCGGAACATTGCCCAGCGTCGTCGATGGCACAAACAAGCGGTTCAATGCCTGAGGTGAGGTGCGGAAGGCCTTGTCCACGCGCAACTGCACATCATAGCGGTCATCGCCTTCGCGATAAGTCGTGGCCTGATCATCACCAGCAACCAGCGTCCTCAGGGCCGAAGCGATGCTGTTCACACTCACATTCAAATCCGCAGCTTTGTCGCGATTGATGTCCACGCGCAACTCTGGCTTACCCGGCTCATAGCTGGAATCGATATCAGCCACGCCCGGCACTTCACGTAACCGCGCCATGATCGCCTTTGAATACTTCTCAAGCTGCACCAGGTCCGGCCCCTGAACGTAGAACTGATAGTCGCGATCACTCGCACCACCAGAAATCAGTGCTGGCAACTGCACGCCCACCACCAGATCCTTTGAGAATTTCGAGATCATGGTTCGGGCCTGCTCCATCAACTGTTGTTGCGTAAACTTGCGCTCCTCGGGCTGCACCAACTGCACGATGATACTGCCACGATCGACGCGTTTTTGAAAGTCAGCGCCAACCGTGGTCAACAAATATTTCAAGCCCGGCAACTTCTGCAGTTCGCCTTCCACCATGCTCATCGCGTTGTTGGAACCTTCAAGCGACGACCCTGGCGGCGTCCGCACAGTTACTTCAAAGTAGCTTTGGTCATCAACCGGCAAAAAGTCTTTGCCCATGCTGTTGAACAACGGCCCTGCCGTATACACCACGCAAAGTGAGATCACCACAATCACCCAACGGTGCTTCATGCTCCAGCCGAGCAATCCCATATAAGGCCGCGAAACCACCTTGAAGAGGATACCTTCTTTGGTCCCCGCATCGCCCTTGACATGCGGTTTGAGCTTCAGAAATTTGGCCGAAAGCGCAGGCGTGAGCGTAAAGCTCACCAGCAGGCTAACCATGATCGCAAAGGCCGCTGTAAAGCCAAAGCTCGACATGAAGCGCCCCACGATGCCACTCATCAAGGCCACCGGCATAAACACTACCGCCAGACTCAACGTCGTCGCCAGCACCGCAAGACCAATCTCTCGAGTACCCTCGATGGCCGCCGCCACCGGGTCCATACCCTTCTCTTCCTGGAAGCGGAAGATGTTTTCGAGAACAACAATCGCGTCATCGATCACAATACCCACCATCAACACCAGCGCCAGCATCGAAATCTGATTCAGCGTAAAGCCCATGACGTACATCAGCGTATAGGTCGAAATGATCGACGTCGGGATTGCCAGGGCCGCAATCAATGTGGCGCGCCAGCTGCGAATAAAGAGCAACACGATGATCGACGCGAAGATGCCGCCTTCCACCAGGTGCGCCTCTACCGCTTCAAAAGCACCTTTGATGAAGAAGCTCTGATCGCGTGAATAATCTACCTTCAAATCTTTCGGGATCAGCCCCGACGTTTGCAGTGTCTCGATTCGATCCTTGAGCACGCCAATCACTTCAAGCGTATTCGTTCCCGCCTGCTTGCGAACTTCCAGCACTACAGCCGGCACGCCATTGATGCGCGCCAAAGACCTTGGCTCCTGTACGCCATCCACCACCTTGCCCACATCACGAATCCGGATTGGAGCACCGTTCGCCGTTCCGATAATGATCTCTGCGAAGTCTTCCGGCCGCAGCAAACGCCCCAGCGTTCGCAGGCTCACTTCACGCGAACCCTGATCGAGACGCCCTCCAGGGATTTCGACATTTTGGGCCGCCAGCGCAACACGGATCTGGTCTATATTCAGGTTGTAGCTATACAGCTTCTCGCCATCGAGCACCACCTGAATCTGACGCGTACGATCTCCGATAAATCGGACTTCACCCACGCCGTTCAAGCTCTCGATATTCTTCTTGATCAGGTCTTCTACCAACTTGGTCGTCTCGCGAATCTCGCGCGGCGAACTCACCACAATACTGATCACGGGCGATGCATCTGTCGCCACTTTCTGAATCACCGGCTGCTTGGCATCCTTCGGCAACTGGTTCAATACCTGATTTACCTTGTCGCGCACTTCCTGCGCGGCAGAGTCGCCATCCTTGTCGAGGCTGAACTGAATCGAAACAACCGAACTGCCTTCACTCGAACTCGACCGCAATTCATCGATACCCGAGATCGTGTTTACGGCCTCTTCGATTCGTTTGCTGATCTGGCTCTCTACTTCTTCAGGCGCCGCACCAGGCAACACCGTAGAAATGGTCACAAAGGGAAATTCCACCTTCGGGAAAAAGTCGACACCCAGCTTGCGGTACGAAGCGATCCCCAGCACCACCAGTGCCATAATCAACATCGTCGCAAAGACCGGACGTTTGATACAGATTTCTGCTAATTTCTGCATTGTGTACTCCTAGAGCGTCTTTACAACTGCGCCGTTAATCAGATTCAAAAGATTGCTAACCGCAATCGATTCACCCGCCTGGATCAATCCCGCCGGCGCTTCCGTCCAACCGTCTTGCTCCACACTCGGAGGAATCCTCACCTCCACTGCCTTGCCGTTGCGAATGACAAACACCTTGTTTAAGCCCGCAACCGCATACACGGCATTCTTCGGAACCATCACCACCGCGTCCGACTTTTTGGTCACCAGCTTCACCTGCACAAAAGTCCCAGGCCGCAAACGCGTATCCGAAACCACGATCTTCGATTCAGCCAGCAAGGTCCGGTTCTTCGAATCAAAGCTCGGGTTCAATTTCTGAATCACTGCGTTAAACTCTTTGCCTGGCGCTGCATCGGTCGTAAAGCTCACCACACTGCCAGCTTGAATCTGAGCCGAATAATTCTCCGGCACCTCTACGCGTAAGCGCAGCGGATTCGTCTTCACGAGCGTGGCAACCGGCGTATTGTCCTTGATGTACTGTCCCGGGCTGATCAGCTTCGCACTGATGCCACCGTCAAACGGCGCACGAATCACCGTATCGGCCAATCGCTTACCGGCGATCTCCAGATCCGCCTTCTGCGCCCGCAGTTGCGCAATCAATCCGTTCATCTCGTCGCGAGTTACATCGATCAATGCCTGGCGTGCCTGCAAAGTCTTCTGCAATTCCACCGCGCGTTCCTTTGAGATATCTCCGCTCTGCACCAGCTTCGCCGCCGACTCATACTTCGATTTCGCATCGTCGTAATTCGCCTGCGCCTGCCGCATCGACGCCGTCGACGTCGGATAAGTCTCATCCGGCGTCTTCATCCCGAGCCGCGCCGAAAGCTGCCCGACATTAGCCTTGGCTCGCTCTAGTTGCCACTCGTACTCCCGGCGATCCAGTTCGGCAATCACGTCGCCCTTCTTCACTAACTGCCCGAAGTCAACCCGAAAACTCGAAACCCGCCCGGCAATCTCAAAGCTGAGATTCACCGTCTCATCGGCTTCGAGGGTCCCAGTCACATCAATGGATTTGTCCAGCGTGCGGGATACCGCCTGCTGCACTCGAACTTGAATTGCATCTGGTGCCTTCGACGCATCGGCCTTTGGCGCTTCCTGCTTTTTGGCGCAGCCAGCCAGCAGGGCAAGGATTGAAATGCTAAGAATCAACGGTTTCATGATTATGTTTTGCGTATTCCATTCAAAAAAAGCTGTACGGATAAATCGACCATCTCCTGGCGACCCACACTCTGGCAGATCGAGGAGCGGAAAAGAATTGTCGACTGGCAGTATTGGCCAATCATTCCGCAGAAAGCGAGAGCCGCCCCTAGCGGTAAAACATTCTGGAAGGCACCTTCCAAAACACGTCGTTCGATATAGCCAGAGATGATCTCAATAAAGGGCCGAGCCTGCTTGTCGTGGAATTCCTCCATCAACTCATGGCCCTCAAGGTTAGAGAACAACTTCAACCGGATCAGCTCCGGTTTCAATTCATGCCAACGAATCATGGCATGGGCTAAATGCGTAAAGAAATCTTCATCATCCGATCCAGCCGCCTTCCGGCTTAACCCTTCCAGCGCCTCGAGATAATGATCGTCTTTCGACTCCTCGATAATCGCTGTATAAAGATCCTTCTTGCTCGGAAAGTGTTGATATAAAACGGGTTCACTCACTCCCAGCGTCGCTGCGAGTTCACGCGTGGTCACCCCACGAAAGCCCCGTTCGGAAAAGAGCCGGATGGCTGCGGACAGAATCGCCGAACGACGGTCCTGACTATTGAGACGTGTGGAAACAGCCATAAGCTAGTACTTGCTAAGTTAGCAGATACTAAGAACGCGGTGAAAGATTCAAAAAGAGCTTAGTCGCCGCTCAAATTTACAGTCTCGGTTCGGACATCTCGCCCATTTCACGCCCCGCACCGGCTTCTCTATCAAATAAGGGCTCGAACACTCCGGACAAGTTTCCGAAATGGGCTGAAATGTGGAACTGAACGTGCATCGTGGATACTCTGTACAGCCAAAAAACGGCTTCTTCTCACGCGAGTGTTTCAAAACGATCTTTCCGCCAGAACAGCGGGGGCAAACGACGGGGTCGGCGGACATGTGTAGATTCCGTTGTACACTTTTCGGTAGCCGGATGGATGCGGAACTTTTGTGGGTAACCCGGACGGCAATTTCCTGAGGAATGGTTTTAACAGCAGAATGGCATCGAAGTCACTGGTCATCGTCGAGTCTCCAACTAAAGCGAAAACAATTACGAAATTTCTCGGAAAGGATTTCGTGGTCCGCGCCTCCATGGGACACGTGCGTGATCTCCCCGAGAACGCCTCCGAAGTACCGGCCAAGTTGAAGAAAGAGCCGTGGGCCCGTCTGGGCGTCAACGTCAATCAGGAATTCGAACCGATCTACGTTGTTCCGAAAAACAAGAAGGAACAAGTCAAAGAGCTGCAGGATCTGCTCAAGACTTCAGATTTCCTCTACCTCGCAACTGACGAAGACCGCGAAGGTGAATCCATTAGCTGGCACCTGCGGGAAGTACTAAAGCCAAAAATCCCGACACGCCGCCTCGTCTTTCACGAAATCACCAAGGACGCAATCCTACATTCCCTCGAGAACGCCCGCGAGATCGACGAAGACCTTGTCCGCGCACAAGAGACCCGCCGCATCATCGACCGTCTCTTCGGCTACGAAGTCAGCCCTCTGCTCTGGAAGAAAATGGCCCCTGGCCTCAGCGCCGGCCGCGTACAGAGCGTCGCCGTTCGCCTTCTAGTCGAACGCGAGCGCGCCCGCATCCGCTTCCGCACGGCCGACTATTGGTCGGTTAAGGCCAAGCTAGCAAAGCCCGGTGCTGAACCGAGCTTTGACGCAGAACTCCTCTCGATCGACGGCAAACGCGTAGCCACCAGCAAAGACTTCAACCCCGAAACCGGCAAACTCGACGATCCCCAGGCCTTGGTGCTGCTCGACAAAGCCGGTGCCGAGCGCATCGTAGGCCTTCTCAATGCGGGGCCAGTCACCGTCAAGAGCGTCGAAGAAAAGCCCTTCGTCCAGCGCCCTGCTGCTCCCTTCCTCACCTCGAGCCTGCAAATGGAGTCCAACTCCAAGCTCAGGTACTCGGCCAAGCGCACTATGCAGGTCGCTCAGCAGCTTTACGAAAACGGCTTCATCACCTACATGCGTACCGATTCGGCCACCCTCTCGCAGGAAGCAGTCGGTGCCGCCCGCAAGCTGATCGAAGCGGAATACGGCAAAGAATACCTTTCGCCCACCATCCGCACCTACGAGACCAAGGTCAAGAACGCCCAGGAAGCGCACGAGGCTATCCGCCCAGCCGGTGATAATTTCACCTCACCCGATGTCGTCCTCGCCGCCCTCGGCCAGGAAGCATTCAAGCTCTATGACCTTATCTATAAGCGCACCGTCGCCTGCCAGATGGCCGACGCCCGCGGTACCAACACCATAGTCATGGTCGATGCCGGAGACGCCATCTTGCGTGCCAGCGGTAAAACCATTGCCTTCGCCGGCTTCCTCAAGGCCTATCACGAAGAAGACGACGACGAGAATGGCAACAACGGTAACGAGCAAGACCGTGTGCTGCCCCAGATGGCAGCCAGTGATTCGCTCAAAACCCTCAAGGCTGACCCGCTCGACCGTTCCACCCAGCCTCCCAACCGATTCACCGAAGGTTCGCTGATCAAAGAACTCGAAAAGCTCGGCATCGGCCGCCCCTCTACCTGGGCCTCGATCGTCGAACTGGTCCTTAACCGCAGCTACGCGTTCAAGAAAGGTACAGCACTCGTCCCTACCTTCACCGCAATGGGCGTAGTCGGCCTGCTTGAACAGCACTTCACAACCTTTCTCGACTACAAATACACCGCCTCGCTCGAAGACGATCTTGACTCAATTTCACGCGGCGAAAACACGTCGACGAAGTACCTCTCAAAGTTCTACTTCGGAGACGGCCTGCCCGGCCTTAAGGAACTCGTCTCCATCGGTGAGAAAGAAATCGACCCCCGCATCATCAACGGCCTCCCGCTCGGCGAATGGGAAGACAAAAAGGTCGAAGTGCGAATCGGCCGCTACGGCCCCTTTATCAGCGATGGCGAACGCCGCGCCAGCGTCCCCGACGAGATGCCGCCCGATGAGCTCACGCTTCCCAAGGCGCTTGAAATGCTCGAGCAGGCCAGCAAAGAGCCAGAGAGCCTCGGTCTTCACCCGGAATTCGGCATGCCGGTCTTCCTCAAAGTTGGCCGCTACGGCCCCTACGTGCAACTCGGCGACGGTCGCGACGGTGCCAAGCCCAAAATGGCTTCACTCGTTGAGGGCACTGACCTCAAAGATGTGGATCTCGATCACGCAGCCAAGCTCTTGAGCCTGCCCAAAAACCTCGGCCCCAGCCCCGACACCGGCGAAAAAGTCATTGCCGCCAACGGTCGCTTTGGGCCCTACGTCCAGTCGGGTGCAGAAACCCGCAGCCTCCCTGCCGATCTGTCACCCATCGACGTTACCCTCGATCAGGCGATGGAACTCATCCGCCAGCCCAAGACCCGAGGCCGTGGCGGCGCAGCCCGCGCCCTCACCGCGCTCAAGGATTTCGGCGTAAATCCGGCCAACCAGAAGGAAGTTAAACTCCTCAGCGGTCGTTATGGTGCTTACGTCACCGACGGCGAAACCAATGCAACGGTCACCCGTGGCACAGATCCGATGACCCTCACGCCCGAGCAGGCCTTTGAACTGATCGCCGCTCGTGCGCTACAGATCGCCGACGCCGGAGGGCCAGAAGCCTTCAAGAAGGCCGCCAAGAGCCGCCGCCCCGCTAAAAAAGCCGCCAAGAAAAAGGGCGGAAAGTCGAAGGCCGCAGAAGACGAAACCGAGGAAGTCGAAGTCGAGGTCTAGCTAGCTGTAGAACGGCTATATTGGTACAAAGAGGTTCGAGGCAATGCCATCAGCTCTGCTTACGCCACAAACTACAATCGCTCCATCTTCTCCACCGAGAAAGCATTGGACTCGTGCCGAGCTTTCGGCTATCGAGTCTGCGGGCTTATTACAAAATCAGAAATTGGAACTCATTGAAGGAGAGCTCATTCTTAAGATGGGCAAGAATCGACCGCACACAGTCGGCACTTGGCACTTGTTGAAGTACTTGGTGAATGCTTTTTCAATCGAATTTGTTCAGCCTGAAGCGCCTATTGACGTTCATCCGCAAGATCTTCTTTCCAGCGAGCCAGAGCCAGACCTGATTGTTCTGAACTGCCCCATCAATTCGATCCTTACAAAAAACCCCAAGCCTTCCGAAATCCGCCTTGTCTGCGAGGTTTCGGATACCAGTCTGGCATTCGATCTCCGCACCAAAGCAAACCTGTACTCACGTGCGGGCATCGTTGAATATTGGGTTCTCGACGTGAATAACTCACGTTTGATAGTTCATCGCGAACCCGCCCCGGAAGGCTTTCGATCTGTCCAGGCTTACGGCCTCGAAGAATCTATTGCACCCCTCACAGCCCCACACGCGCAGACCCTTGTCTCCACTTTCTTTAGCTAGTGGCGGCCCTCACCGCCATCACCCATACATCCCGAAACTCCCCCCTCTGCATCACCCCATTGCGCTCCACCCGCTCCACCACAAAACCGTTATTCTCAAACGCCTTCTTGCTAGCCGCATTCCCCGCAAAAACATGCGCCTCGATCCGCGTCAATCGAAGCTCCTCAAATCCCTCATCCACCACCCGCGCAATCGCCTCAGTCCCATACCCGCGTCCCTGAAAATCACGCCCCAACCAAACCCCAATCTCGCCCCGCCCCTGCGCGTACTTCAATCGTACTGACCCCATCACCACCCCCGTCTCCTCACTCAACACCGTATAAGCACGCACCATCCCCGCCTCGGCCATCTCCTCGCGATCCACCAGTGCCGCCTCCAAGCCTTCACACGACGCTGGCCCGTCATCCACCAACAAAGTCTCAGCTACCCCAGCCAGCAGTGGAAACAATTCCACAGCGTCACTAGCCTGCAACGGCCGCAGCACAATCATTCCTCAAGTCTAATGCCACACCCGCTGATAAGCCTTCCCAGGCAACTGCCGGATCAACCCCTCCAGCTCCAAATCGAACAAGATCGAAATCAATTCCGAAGTACTCACCATCCCGCTCGCATTCAACTTCGGCAGCATCTCATCAATCGTCAGCGGCACATCAAACGGCAACACCTGAATCACCTTCGCCCGCAACGCCTGCATCGGATGCTCAAACTCCGAACCCTCTTCCACAAGCAACCTCTGCCGCCCCCGAGCCCGCAACTTCTGCCGCGCCTCAAGCGGCAGGTCACACAATACATCGCTAGGCTCCTGCACCAGCCTCGCTCCCTGGCGGATCAACAGATTCGGCCCCCAGCTCTGCTTAGAAGTAATATTCCCCGGTATCGCAAATACCTCGCGACCCTGATCCATCGCCAGCCGCGCCGTAATCGCCGACCCCGAATATTGCGCCCCCTCCACAATCAAAACTCCGCTGCTTAATCCACTCACGATGCGGTTCCGCACTGGAAAATTCTGCGGATATCCAGGCGTTCTCAATGGATACTCACTTAAGATCAGACCATCCCGCGCAATCTGCGCCGACAGATGCTTGTTCTCCGCCGGGTAGATAACGTCCGCCCCACACCCCAGCACTGCTACCGTCTTGCCCTCTACCGCAAGACAAGCCTTATGCGCCGCCGTATCGATCCCCCGAGCCATCCCGCTCACAATCAACAGGCCCGCCTCGCTTAACTCCCTCGCAAACCGATCCGCCACCGTGCTTCCATAGGGGCTCGGCCTGCGCGTCCCAACAATCGCCACCGCCGGCGTCTCCAGCAACCCCACATCCCCGCGAGCAAACAACAACACCGGCGGATCATAAATTTGCTTCAGCATCGCCGGATAGCGATCATCGTAGTAGGTCAGAATCGTCGTCCCAGTCGCCCGCATCAGCCGCTGCTGCTCAAGGGCATCATCCATCGCCGAACCAGCCTCAATCGACCGCGCCACACTAACCGGCAACCCTGCCCCCTCAAGCTCGCGCGAGTCCAACTGAAAGATCGCCCCAGGCGAACCGAATTTCTCGATGATGTCCACCGCACGCCGTGCCCCCAGTTGCGGAGTCATCCTCAACGCTAACCACAACAATTCTTCCTGTTCAGTCGCGACGGTCATTCTGGTTACCTAGTCCACCACCGCACCAAAACTTCTCACTCAATCTGCGTCCAAACACAAACCTTGTGCGATATTCGACATATGGCCACCCAAGCTACTTACGACGACGCCAACCTGATCTTGCGTCTTTACGAAATCCGCCGCGAGGACAAAATGCGCGCTGCCCGCACCTGGTTCGCCTCCACTTTCCGCCCCAAGACGGTCGAAGAAATGAACCTGGTCGCCGCCCCCGGCTCCCCTGAAAACGCAAACATGCGTCAGGTCACCAGCTATTTCGAAATGGTCGCCAGCTTTGTTACTGCCAGTGTTCTCAACAAAGAACTCTATTTCCAGTCTGGCGGTGAACTCCTGCTCACCTACCTCCGCATCCGCACCATTCTCCCCGGCATGCGCGAAATGATGAAGAATCCCACCGCATTCAAGAACCTCGAAACCGTTGGCGAAGAATTCCTCGCCTGGTATGACCAGAAAGGCCCGGGCTCCAAAGACGCAATCGTCGCCCGCTTGTCCTAGCCCCGTATGCGTCAGGAGCCGGAATTCTTCGGCGAGGTCGAACTCGATCTCGTTTACATCGCCAAAAAGCTGCGTGAATCACTACCCGTCGAGGAAGCCTTTACAACAGCCGGCATCGACTTCGCCATTGAACTCGACACTTACAGTGGTGGCCTGATCTTCCGCTCTGAACGCACCGGCGTATTTTTCTACGTCCTGCCTGAAAAAGTTGAGGCCGCAAAGGAAATCCTTCGCGGCCTCAGACTCAAACCTCACGATCTCTAACTATTGAATTCCAGCATCCTTCTTCGCGTTCTTGAGTGCGAAGGTCACGATGTTGCTCACCTGAAAACTCTGAGCAATTGTCATCTGTATCCGTGGATTCGTGTCAAGATCCGTGTTCAGCTCAAGGTGTATTTCGTAGATCCCAATGAGCCCTAACTTAAGGCCAGAGAACAAAACGTTAGCTGTCTTACCGCCAGCAATTGAAGAGACAAACTCCAGCGGCTCGTTGATCTCGGGGCCGGCATATCCTTGCCCCGTAAAGACAGCATTATTAGCGGCCTCAGGGAAGATCGCGCCCAAGCCGGTGGCCAGAATGACAACCGTCTCACCAGGAATCGCAGGATTATCATCAGTCACTCTGGCCCCTGCTACATTCGCACAGCACAACTCACTATTGAAGGCAGTAAGAATTACTCCAGAATCACTATTGGTCTTGACGGCAATCGGAGTTCCATTTCCATCCGGGCCCAACTTCTTCGACCGCAAACGAATACGCGTGTAATAGCCGCTGGGGAAGGCTTCCACTTCAGGGTCGCCATTTCCCGCATTAATGATTTCAATCAGCTTGTCCTTCAACTTGTAATTCGCCGCTATCGGATCACCCGGCTTCACATCGCTTTCGAGGATTTTGTAGTCATACGAACGGCCATTAATCGTAATGGTCGCCAAATCATCCTTCTTCGCCGTACCGTCGATCGAGATCGTCGCAGTCGCTGAACTCGAATAGTGGGTAATAATTCCAGGCCGTGGGTCAAAGCCTTCTTCAGCGAAGATACCGGGGTTTTGCAGAATCACAGGCACGCCTACGGGCGCGCTATGCACAATCGTCCCATCCGTCTTCACCGCTCGCACCCAGGCATTCGTACCTGTGGTGTCTCGCAACTCAACCGGCACCTGTGCAACAATTTGCGTCGGAGAAACCGACTGGATCGGGGACGAGATTCCGTCAAAAAAGACCTCAACCCCAGCTAATCCACGCGGCCAGTCCGACGAAGTAAGCGGCACTGAAGCCGTCCGGTCCGTAAACCCCTCGCCGAAAATCGTCACGATCGTTCCCGCAGAAATCTGAGCTGCGTCCTGTCCACCGGCCAGATTCGCACTAGCGGCAGTTGCCTGCGTCTTGGCTGTTTCGCCTTCTTTAGCTGGCGCTACTTCCACCGAATAACCCACAGCATCGCCGGCAAAACCAGAAGTGCGTGCTGTGAGCAAAAGGACGAAGAATGAATTTCGCAATACGGGCGTTGCTATTACGTCTTTGTTGCCGCCATTCTTGGTGTTGATATCGTTCACCAGTGCAGTTACCGCATTGGCTAGCTTGCCGTCCTTCGGAAACTTGTACGTATAGCTGGTATTGTCTTTGTCTTTATCGTTGTAATTGATCTTGACCGTGATCGTCTCCGCTTCAGTGGCAGTTCCGCCCAAACTGATCGAACCAACTGAGAAGATCTCACGGCTGGCTGCATTGCGCACACCGGTATCCACAATCAATCGGGGAGCGGGAGTATAAACAAGCACGCGGCGATTGTAAGGATCGGCGATGTAAAGATTCGAGCCGTCCCAAGCCAGCGAAGTAGGCGTCCGGATCACATCCGCAGCCGAAACAAAGTTCGGAAACGCACCATCGCTCGTTAGGTTTAAAGTGTCAGATCGTTGTCCAAGCACAGCGTCCGCCTTGGCGCCATTCGTCGTGGGCATCGTGTTGTAAACCATCACGCGGTCATTACCGCCATCGGCAATAAACAAACGCTTGCCATCGCTCAAGGCATATCGCGGGAAATTCATCGTTGCGCCACATCGGCCCGGAAATGTATCTTGATCGTTGGCAGCTTTGCCTGTAGCGGCGCATAGCTTCGAAGAATAATTGGCCACTGCACTGGTAAAGTCTGGTTGCCCAAGCACAAGATCCGCCGGAGCTTGGTTCGATGTCGGAATCGAATTCCAAACCATTACGCGGTTATGGCCAAGATCGGAAACAAACAAGCGGCGCCCGTCGCTTGACACCGAAACCGGATTCAGCAAATTGTTCTGCTTCGGGTCCACACTCACTCGCGAAATATCCACCTGAGGAACGGTTGTAAAATTCGGCTGGCCCAATACTACGTCCGCCGCCTGATCGCTGGAAGTCGGGAACCGGTTCCAGATCAACACCCGGTGATTCTGCGTATCGGCCACAAACAAGCGCCCATCCTGCACCCATACACCTTGCGGCCCACGCAGCGATTTATTGTCGGTGGCAATGGGTCGCAACTTGTCCAGCGACGATTGTCCCAGCACGATATCTGCTGGCTGACCATTCGAAGTCGGCAAATTGTTCCAGATCAACACTCGATTAAAGTCCGTATCGGCAACCACCAGCACCTTGCCATCAGACGCAACGGCTGTTGCCAGACGCATCGTTGACGCGGCTACCTTGGCTGGAAACATGTCATCGGCCTTCACATTGAAGTTCGGTTGACCCAAAACAACAGTCCCTTTTCCGACACAGGCAGGACAACGAGGCCCTTGCGGCGGTTGCGCATTCGGCTGCGGCACAAAGCTCGAAATCCCGTCGAAAATCACGATGCGGTGATTCGCTGGAGCAGCGCCAATACGACTGGAATCAGCAACATAGAGACGATCGCCAGCAATGGCAATACCCCCTACTGCGCCCAGTTGCGTATCGCTGTTGCCAGGATATTGATCAGTAAAACTCTTTTGCCCAATAATCAGGCGGGCGGCCTGGCCAGTGTAAAACTCCTGGCCTGAGGCCAGACATGCGAACACACAGAGGCTTGCTAGAAGCTGGTAAATCAACATTTTTCCTAAGATCGGGTGGAGTGAGACTAAACCTTTAGTATAACGGTTTGTACGGGTGACGCGGTAGCTGCTTCGCAAGTTCCACAATCCTGCCAATCGCAACTTGATAAACCGCATTGGCGTCCCTTCCGGTCTTGCTCTCAAGAACTCACCTTTGCAAGTTGGCTGCCATTCCGGGGAGATGGCCTCGTTTCGTGCTCAATTCTCCTGGCTGTCGACACGCTCGCAGTAGCCCGTTTGTCCCACCTGTGACAGGCAAACACACAGCGGCAAATTCCGTTTGGCCACTCATTGCCGTCTCAAAGTATAATCTTGGGTTGCGTCCCGCACCTCTCATTCCAGTCATTCCGAGCATTCCCGTTTTGCGCGCCGCCCAGTGGCTGCTCGACTCGGGGATTCAATCTAAAACGGGCGGCTTTTCCCGCTATCGCCAAACCGACATCGCCAGGAACATGCCTGTCTCCACCGAGATTACCGGTTACGCCGTCTCCGGCCTTTGCCTACTGTTTGAAGAATCCGGTGAAGAAAAATTTCTCCTCGCCGCGCGTCGTGCGGCAGATTTCCTCTGCCTTTCCGCCTGGGACCCTGAATCCAGTTCGATGCCTTTCGAACTCAACGCATCTGGCGGCTACAGCTACTTCTTCGATTGCGGAATCATAGCCCGCAGCCTGCTCTGGCTCTACCGCATCACAAACGAGCCCCTGTACCGATCCACGGCGCGCAAAATCGGTATTTCCATGGATCGCGATTTCGCATCCTTGACTGCCTTCCACCCCATTGTGTTGTTGCCCTGCAAGAGCCCCGCGCCTTATGAAATCTGGTGGAGCAAAATGCCCGGAGCCTTTCAACTCAAGGCAGCTCTCGCCTGGCGCGATCTGGGAGAAGAATTTGGCGACACCCACTTCTTGAACCTTTACGAGCGCATGCTTTCCTTCGCTCTCGAACATTACTCCGAGACCCTCGACAACGAAAGCGACGAAGTCAAAAAAATGGACCGGCTCCACGCTTGGGCCTACTTCCTCGAAGGCCTCCAACCTGTCGCAGACCGGCCCGCTATTCAATTTCTGATCCGCAGCGCACTCGCTCACGGCGAGGCTCTCCGCGAATCGCTCGCCCCCCAATTTCTCCGCAGCGATGTGTGCGCCCAGTTGCTTCGCATCAAACTGTTGGCCGGTGCCAAGCCCTTCGACGGGGAGCTGGCGCGTATCGGGGCATTCCAGTATTCAAGCGAAGACCCCACCCTCAATGGCGGCTTCGCCTTCGGACGTCGAAACGGCGTCCTGACTCCCCATGTCAACCCTGTCTCAACTGTATTCTGCCTGCAAGCTCTCCACTATGCAAAGCAGGCGGCAGAGAACGGACTCAATCGTGCCGACTGGCGCAAACTCATCTGAGATCAAACTCGCTTTTGCCTCCTGCTCGAAAGACTTGATCGACCAATTCGTTGAAGAAGTCCAAAAGATGGGCGGCATCGATATCCCCGTATACGTCGTTGCGGAATTTCAGCCCACGGTCGCGTGTCACTGGATCCCCTGGCACCCCTTCGAAGACCTCGAGATCAACCGCCAGCGCATCCTCTGGCACATCGCAGGCAAGCCGGTCCGTTTCAATTGCATCTTCCTCCAGCCCAAACAGCCTTACTGGAACATGCGTTGGCTCGGCCTCAAAATCGCCCCCGCTAGAGTCTATTTCTATAACGAAAACTATGGCCACTTCCCGCTCCACCTCCGCGGCATCCCGCAGATCCTCCGTCACTTCCGCTGGCGCGCCAAAAATCTCTACCGCCACCAGACCCGCGCAGGTGGACGCTTCTACACACTGCTTTGGCGACTCAAGCATCCCTTCTCGCTCGAACGGCCCGCTTACTTTCGCCTTGCCAGCAGACGCCAGACGCTCGACACCAAACCGCTCCGCGGCGAACCCATCCCTCAACTCACCCCGGGCATCACGGTAGTCATCCCCTCGCGCGAGGGCCGCAAACTCCTCGAAACACTGCTCCCGCAAATCGGCATGGGTCTGGTCGCTAAGGTCGTCATCGTCGACAACGGATCCAGTGACAACACCCATGAGTTCGCAAACGCCTTCATTGATGTCATCACTGTCGATCACCCTCTCTCTTTCGCCGCCGCCGTCAACATGGGTATCCGCGCTTCCCGCACCACGCACACTTGTCTTCTCAACAACGACATGGTGCTCGAAGCCAACTTCTTCGAAGCTCTCGAACGCGCTTTCCAGCTCATCCCCAATCTCTTCTGCGCAACCGCGCAAATCTTCTTTCCCGCCGGCAAGCGTCGCGAAGAAACTGGCAAAGCGGTCTACAAACCCTCGGGCCCCCGTGACTTCCCGCTCCGCTGCGAAACCCCGGTCGATGGAGAAAATTACTCCCCGGTCCTCTACGGTTCCGGCGGCTGCTCGCTTTACGACACAGCCAAGCTTCTCGCAATCGGCTGCTTCAAGGAAGCCTTCCGCCCCGCCTACGTCGAAGACCTCGATACTGGCTGGCGCGGCTGGCAACAAGGCTGGCCAACTGTCTTCGTCTCGGACGCGAGAGTAATCCACCACCACCGTTCCACCACTGCCCGCTTCATCGCAGCCTCTTCCATCGAGCTTGCGATCGAGCAAAACTACCTCCGCTGGATACTCTCCAGTGTCGCCACGCCCGAAGTTTTCCAGCGCCTTTGGCAACAGGCAGTCAGGCGTCTCAACCTCCTCGCAGCCGTCCCCGAACCAGCTCCAATTGCTACTTTTGCCCTTCGCTTCGCCGCCTTTGACAAACCGTACTTCAACTGGGATCGCCCCGCCGAACCCAAGCTCGATGAAGCGCAGATCCTCGCTCTCGGCGGCGGCGCAATCTCCTGCTTCCCCGGCACGGCCAGGATCGACAAGCCCCGCATCCTCATCGCCACCGCCTACCTTCCCTTCCCCCTCTCGCATGGCGGCGCGGTTCGCATGTACAACCTCATGCGTGAAGCGGCCAAAGAGTATACACTCATCCTCCTGAGCTTCGTCGACGAATTCCAGACACCCGCTCAGGAGCTATCGGAGCTCTGCGCCGAGATCATTGAGGTCCAGCGCGAAGGCACTCACTATCGCCTCTCCACCACCAAGCCCAAGGTCGTCGAAGAATTCCAGAACGATGCCTTTACCGCCGCGATCCAATGGGTCCACCGCCGTTGGCAGCCCCAAATCGCGCAACTCGAATTCACTCAAATGGGGCAATATGCGGCCGCGTGCAAACCCGCGAAAACGATCCTCGTCGAGCACGACATCACCCTCGACCTATACGCCCAGCTCCTCAAGGACAAAGACGACTTCGACATGCGCCTCGAACTGCAACGCTGGCAATCTTTTGAACGCGCCGCCTGGCGCGAAGTCGATTGCGTAGCAGTGATGTCCGGCCGCGACGAGCAAATCGTCACGGGTGCAAAACGCATTGCGGTGATCGAAAACGGAGTGGATCTGGTACGCTTCAACCCCAGCGCATCCGAGCCCGAAAAAGGCCGTCTCCTCTTCATCGGCAGCCTCGCCCACCTGCCAAATCTGATGGCGCTCGCCTGGTTCCTCAAAGAAGTCTGGCCAAGCTTGAAGAACACAAAACTCCACATCATCGCCGGCCGCAACCCCGGCTACTACATCGACTTCTACAAAGAGCGCGTGCAGCTTAATTTGAACCAACCGGGCATTGAGATCGAAGCCTTCGTCTCCGACGTCCGCCCCGCCTACGAGCAGGCCGAAATCGTCATCGCCCCGCTCCTCGCCAGCGCTGGAACCAACATCAAAATCATGGAAGCAATGGCTTGTGGGAAAGCCATCGTCTCGACCCCCGGTGGTGTCAATGGCCTAAGTGTCGAGGCGAACAAAGACTACCTTCCGGCCCAAACTGGCGAAGATTTTGCGAGGACCATCGAGCAACTCCAAAGCAACCCAACGCTCCGCAAGCAACTCGAGCTGCAAGCAAGAGCCACCGCCGAATCCCGCTACAGTTGGACCTCTATCGGCGAGAAACAACGCGAGCTCTACGAGAGCCTCCGCAAAGGATAGGCCCCGCTACAGCTTACGCGCAAACGCCGAATAATCCAGCCCGCCAAAGAACGACTCTTTGATGCTCGCTGGCAACGCATTCAATTCTGGCCGTTCCTCATAAGCAGGCGCAAATCTCTGAACGTCAATCCTCCCAAAGCCCGCCTCCTCCAGATAAAACGCCAACAGCGCCGGTGGAATCGGCCGCGTATGCGAAGGATCAATATAGAAATGCGTCGCAAAGATCGCGAGACACTCTGGATTCGGAGTCTCAAACACAACCACTCCACCCGTCTTCAACGCCGCTGCACACGCCTTCACCAAAGCCCAAACCCGCTCCGGCGGCAAGTGCTCAATCACCTGTGCGCAAAAGATGCCATCAAAGGAGTTGGGCCCTTCTTCCGCCAGGTACTCAAACACATCCAACTTCTTCGCATCCAGCCCGGCCGCATTGAGAATCGCAATATTCTCTTCATGCAAATCCACCCCCACGCCTGCTATCCCTTTGTCTTTAAGCAAGGTCAAGAATTCACCACGCCCACACCCGATATCGAGCACTCGCTGACACCCCTCAAAGCGCGGCAAATAGTCGGCAAAGTGCGCCTGTATCTTCGGCGCATCGCCGCGAAACTTATTGGCAAAATGCACCCAGTCGATATCAAGTGCCGCTTCGCCAGGAATTCCACCCACTACACCAGAGGCAACAACAGGCCGCTGCCGCACACTCCGGATCTCGGCATAAATGATCCGCTCATACTCCACGCGAACCTTCTCCAGTTCCAGCCAGAAGCGCTGCTGCATCGCGAAGTTAGACCGTTCCAGCGCGCCCTCAAATTCCTTATGCTGCGCCGAGGTACGTTCCTCAAAACGCTGCTCGAGGATGGCGGCGCGCTGCGCATAAGCCGCCTGCAAATCCGCTACCGCGCGCAAAAACTGCACTTCATTTCGCCCCAGCTTCTCTTCCCATTCTCTCCGCCACACCAGCCAGCTCGAGCGAATATCCTTGAGTTCCGCCGTCTCGCGCCGCATTTCCTCAAGCGGCCCCTCGAAGCGCGGAGGCAGCGACTTCAATGTCCGGTTGATCGAATTCAGCCCCTCCAGAACAGAGTCCAGCGAGCGCACCATCGCATGATTGAAATCCACCTGATCCCGCACAAACCAGCCTAGGCTCCGCGCAATCGTCCGCTTCACGCCCTGGATCAAGCCGTTCACAAAACCACCGGCACGCGGATTTACTCGCCCGATCGCCGCCACCTTCGCACTCGCCTGATCGCGCGCCTCAAGCACCGCCGTAAAATCGGGCAATTCCAGCCCGTGCCAGATCCCGCTCGGATAGCGGGCCAGCACCCGCTCGCGGATCTCGCGTATCGCCAGCTCCAGCTCTTCTTCGTGCGTCAACTGCGATCCTGTCTTATCGTTCATAGCTTGCGGAGATCTTCGAATAAATGCCGCCGCGCGGCGTAAAGTCGCCAACTACAGTCGCCTTGCGCGGCTTCGCCGCCCGCACAATATCGTCGAGAATCCGGTTCACGATATTCTCCTGAAAGATGCCCAGATTGCGATAAGCCAACAGATACATCTTGTAAGATTTCAGCTCCAGACAATCCCCGTCCGGCACATAGCGCACCGTCAGCGTCCCGTGATCGGGCAAGCCCGTCTTCGGGCACACGCTCGTGAATTCCGGGCTCGAGATCTCGATCTCGTAATCGCGCCCGGTAAATTGATTCGGCCAGGTTTCGATTTCAGGCAGGGGCGATTCAACACCCGAGGCGGCATGGTCGTCTGTATATTGCTTCATTAGTCCTTGATTTTGCGGATCAGAAGATCGAGAAATAAGCCAACGTCGGTCACGACGCCAACCGTCTGCGAACTTCCTCGGTCGCTCACCTTCGTCGCGACTGCCGGATTGATATCCACGCACACCATTTTCACCCAGCTAGGCAGCATGTTGCCAGTGGCGATCGAATGCAGCATCGACGACAGGCACAGCACCACACCCGCATTCTCGATGTGCCTCGTGTAAAGATCCTGCGCCTCGTTCATGTCCGTCACTGTGTCCGGCAGGGGTCCGTCGTCCCGCAAACTGCCCGCCAGCACAAAGGGCACCTTGTGCTTTACGCACTCATACATCACCCCGGTCTTCAGCCGCCCCTGCTCCACTGCGCCTTCAATGCTGCCGCAGTTGTAAATTGCATTGATCGCCCGCATGTGGTTGCGATGCCCGTGCTCTTCCTGCCGTCCGTCCTTCTGGCGTATCCCCAGGCTCGTGCCCAGAAGCGCGGCTTCAATGTCATGCACCGCCAGCGCATTCCCGGCAAGCAGAGCATCCACCCAACCCAGACGAATCAGCTCCGACAAAGGATTTGATCCCCCCGTATGCACCACTACCGGACCGGCCACAACGACAATCTTCTTACCCTGCTCTCGCACGGCCTTCATAATTGCCACCGTCTGCATCACCGCCGTTTCCACCTGCCGCTCACTCGACACTTCATTCGACATGAAGCTGAAGCTCGACCGGTCGCGATCCTTCGTATCCGGCACCACGCGGATGCCACGCATCCCCACCACCACCTGGTCTCCCGCCCTCAGGTCGCGTAACTTCTTGCACTCCGCCCGCTTGCCATTGACGACAACGGTCGCGTCCATGCGCTGTTTTTCCACGTCGATCCACTCGCCGTCCAGCCTCACCATCGTCCGGTGATTCGTCGTCGAATAGAAGTCCTCGGGAGCGCAGCAATCCTTCTTGATTAGCTCAAGCGCCACATCGCCCGCATCGACAGGCACGCAACCCAGTCCCAGCAACTGGCCTAATAATTGGTCCATCAGTTCGCGCGTCGGTGTCTCTACGCGCATCCGCAATTGCGATGCTTCACTATTGGTTCGTCCAATGTGAAACTTCTCCACCTCGAAACGCCCCTGATATTCGACTACCATGTCGAAAATTCGCTCCATGATGTGGGAGTCGATCAGGTGCCCTTCGGCTTCAATGATCTCGGTCAAGGCCATATGTACAGGATAGCGGGGACGATAGAATGAGAGTGCATCATGAAGCTTCTGTTCTTATTGGCACCGGCGCTGCTATCGGCGGCGGAGCTTTCTTTCAACCGCGACATTCGTCCCATTTTCTCCGAACAGTGCTTCCAGTGCCATGGGCCAGACCCGAACAATCGCAAAGCGGGCTTGCGCCTCGACAATGAAAAAGACGCCAAGGCGGCGCTCAAGAATGGGCATCTCGGTCTCATCGCTGGCGACGCCGCCAAGAGCGGAGTCTTCACTCGCATCACCCATACGTCTAAGGCCCTCCGCATGCCGCCCGTCTACGCCGGTCGAGAAGCTCTCCCCGCCAGGGACATCGAAAAGATCAAACTCTGGATCGAGCAAGGTGCCAGGTACGAAGCGCATTGGGCCTTCATTCCTCCCGTGCGCAAGCCCGGCGGCTCCATCGATGAATTCGTCCGCGTCAAGCTCAATGAAGCCGGTCTCAAGCCCTCACATTCGGCAGATAAGGCAACATTACTCCGGCGCCTCAGCTTCGATCTCACCGGCCTCCCGCCCACCCCCGCCGAGCTCGACGCCTTTGAACGAGACAGTTCACCCAAAGCCTACGAGAGGCAGGTAGACCGCCTCTTCGCTTCTACTCGCTTTGCCGAAAGGATGACTTGGCGCTGGCTCGAAGCCGCCCGCTACTCCGATACCAACGGTTACCAGAGCGACGGAGTGCGCGACATGTTCCGTTGGCGCGACTGGGTCGTCGAAGCCTTTGCAAACAACAAACCTTTCGATCAATTCGTCGTCGAACAAATCGCCGGCGACCTGCTCCCCAAGTCAACGCTCGAACAAAAGATGGCCACGGCCTTCCACCGCAATCACCGCACTACGGCCGAAGGCGGCATCGTGCCAGAAGAGTTCCGCGTCGAATACGTTGCCGACCGCGCTGAAACGACCGCCACGGTTTTCCTCGGCATGACCATGGGTTGCGCCCGCTGTCACGATCACAAATACGACCCCATCACGCAACGCGATTTCTACAACATGTTCGCCTTCTTCAACAACATTCCCGAGAAGGGCCTCGTCTACAACTGGGGCAACGACGAACCATTGATGAAGGCCCCCACTCGTGAGCAACAGGCCAAGCTCGCTGAATTCGACCGTAAGCTCGCCGCCGCCCAGAGAGCAGTGCAGAAAGCCGAACCCCGCTGGCAACGCGATCAGGCCAAGTGGATCAAAACTCAAAATCGCGAATGGTTCCCCACCGAAGATCTCGCCTATGAAAACAAGCTCGCAGGCGACGCCGCCCAATTCGACGGCAAGCGCGTCGTCGAAGAAAAAGGCGGCACGGTCGTCTACGATTACCTGACGCCTTTCACCTTCTCAGCCTGGGTGAAGCCGGCTGAAAAAACCGGAGCCATCCTGTCTATCGCCGAAGACTACGCCGACGGTAACGGCCATGGTTTCTACCTCATCGACGGCAAACTCCGCCTCAATGTGGTCTTCCGTTGGACCGACATCGGCATGCGTCTCGAATCCGCCGAATCTGTCCAGTTAAACCAGTGGCAACACCTCGTCGCCACCTATGACGGCAGCCGTTATGCCAAAGGCGTCCGCCTCTACATCGACGGCAAACTTCAAAAGCTCAACATCCTCTTCGACGAGCTCAACTGGCCGATGAACTTCAAATACCCTCTCAAGATCGGTGCCGGCAACGGCATGAATTTCAAGGGCTCGATCGAGCAGGTCCGCATCTACAAACGCGACTTGAGCGAAGCCGAAGTGCTAGCGCTATTTGATCGCGCCCCGCTCTCACCGGCCTCCCGCGCAGAGAAAGCGCGCCTCGCCTACCTCGACCAGACCAAGCCTTCCGAAGTCACCGCCGAGCGCAAGGCGAGAGAAGAACGCGAAGCCTACTTCAAAATTATCCCCACCCTGATGGTGATGCGCGAAGGCCCGAAGAAACAGGCCTTTCTCCTCAAGCGCGGAGCCTACGACGCCCCTGGCGACCCCGTCGAGCCCGCCACGCCCTCCGCCCTTCCTCCCATGCCTGCCAGCGCATCCAAGGACCGCCTCGGTCTCGCTCAGTGGCTCGTCTCGAAAGACAATCCGCTCCTCGCCCGCGTCACGGTCAATCGCTTCTGGCAAATGCTCTTCGGCATCGGCATCGTAAAAACTGTGGAAGACTTTGGCTCTCAGGGCGAATGGCCGATTCACCAGGAACTCCTCGACTGGCTCGCCGTCGACTTCGTCGAAAGCGGCTGGAACGTCAAAGGCATCCTCAAGCAAATCGTGATGAGCGACACCTATCGGCAAAGCTCCAAACTCACTCCAGAGCTTCTCACGCGCGACCCCGAAAACCGCCTCTTCGCCCGCGCTCCCCGCTATCGTCTTGCTCCCGAGATGATCCGCGACAACGCGCTCGCTGTCTCCGGCCTCCTCGTCGAAAAAATCGGTGGCCCCAGCGTGAAGCCTTATCAGCCCGCCGGCTTATGGCAAGAACTCGCCGGTGGTGGCGGCTACCCGCAAGATCACGGTGAAGATCTCCATCGCCGTTCGCTCTACACCTTCTGGAAGCGTACCATCGCGCCCCCCTCCATGATGAATTTCGATTCCCCCAGCCGAGAAGCCTGCACCGTCCGCGAGACCCGCACCAACACACCGCTTCAAGCCCTGAACCTGATGAACGATGTCACCTTCCTCGAAGCCGCCCGCAAACTCGCCGAGAGACTCATGAGGGAAGGTGGCGCAACCACAAACCAGCGCCTCAATTACGCCTACCGCCTGGTCCTCAATCGCCCTCCAACACTCAAGGAGCTCACTCTACTCGAGGCCGCCTACGCTCGCTCCGCCAAACGTTACAACGCCTCACCCGCCGATGCGATCAAACTCCTCGACCAGGGTGAAGCAACTCTCCCGCGCAAGCTCTCCCGCACTGAGCTAGCCGCCTGGACAACCCTGTCCAGCATGATCCTGAATCTCGACGAGACCATCACAAGGCAGTAACCATGCACGAACTATTTCAAAACATGACGCGACGCCACTTCTTCGGCAAAAGCGCACTCGGCCTCGGCACCGTCGCCCTCTCGAATCTCCTCGCCAAAGACCGTGTGGGCGGCCTCAACGGCATTCCGCATTTTGCCCCCAAAGCCAAGCGCGTCATCTACCTTTTCCAAAGCGGCGGCCCCTCCCAGATGGAGCTCTTCGACTACAAGCCTGGCCTCGTCAAATACGCAAACCAAAACCTCCCCGAGAGCATTCGCAACGGCCAGCGCCTCACTGGCATGTCCGCTTCGCAATCCAGCTTCCCGGTTGTCCCCTCGCGCTTCGGCTTCAAACAACATGGTGCTAGCGGTGCCTGGATCGGCGACCTCCTCCCACACACCGCGAAGATCGCCGACGACATCACAATCGTCCGTAGCATCCATACAGAAGCGATCAACCACGACCCCGCCGTCACCTTTCTCCTCACTGGCTCGCAAATCGCCGGCCGTCCCTCGCTCGGTTCCTGGCTCTCTTATGGCCTCGGTGCCGAAACCGAAGAGCTCCCCGCCTTCGTCGTCATGATCTCTCCCGGTTCAGGCGTCGGTGGCCAACCGCTTTATGACCGCCTCTGGGGCTCTGGCTTCCTGCCCTCAAAATTCCAGGGCGTAAAATTCCGCTCAGTCGGAGATCCAGTCCTCTACCTCAGCGACCCCGCCGGTATGACTCGCGACGACCGCCGCTCTTATCTCGACACGCTCAATCAGCTCAACCAGCAGCAGCTTGAAAACTTCGGCGATCCCGAAATCTCCACCCGCATCGCCCAATACGAGATGGCTTTCAAGATGCAGTCGAGCGTCCCTGAACTCACCGACCTCTCCAAGGAGCCAGCCAGCACCTTTGAGCTCTACGGCGAAGACGCCCGCAAACCCGGCACCTTTGCGGCCAACGCTCTCCTCGCCCGCCGCCTCGCCGAGCGCGGCGTCCGCGCCATCCAGCTTTTTCATCGCGACTGGGATCACCACGGCGGCCTCCAGAAAAATTTACCCAAGCGTTGTCTCGAAGTCGATCAAGCGTCGGCGGCTTTGGTCAGAGACCTCAAACAACGCGGCATGCTCGACGACACGCTCGTCGTATGGGGGGGCGAATTTGGGCGCACTGTCTACTGCCAGGGCCGTCTCACCGACGACGATTATGGCCGCGACCATCATCCCCGCTGCTTCTCCATCTGGATGGCCGGCGGCGGCATCAAGCCCGGCATGGTCTGGGGTGAAACCGACGACTACGGCTACAACATCGTCCGCGACCCGGTCGATGTTCACGACCTCCAGGCCACGATACTCCGCTGCCTCGGCGTCGATCACACCAAGCTCACTTACAAATTCCAGGGACGCAACTTCCGCCTCACCGACGTCCACGGCTCCGTCGTCAAACCCCTGCTCGCCTAGCTCTGCGGCACTTGACTCTTCGCAAATCAATGCCCCGCTACGGCATGGCGTTGTTATCCTGTTCATTCATGCACCGCGAATATCACCGCTGGTGGAGCCATCGTCTCAACAAAGATATGCAGCTCCTCCAGTTCGGCCACTCGGGCCATCCCGTCCTCGTCTTCCCCTCCTCGATGGGCAGCTTTCACGAGTACGAAGACCAGTTGATGGTGCAGACCCTTTCCGACCGTCTCGACCAAGGCCAACTCATGCTCTTCTGCGTCGATAGCGTCGACGCCGAGAGCTGGTACAACAAAGCCATCCATCCCGCCGACCGCGTCCGCCGTCACGACGCCTACGAGCAATACTGTCTTCACGAAGTTCTTCCCCTCATCCATCAACGCTCCAGCCGTATCGACCTAACCGTCCACGGCTGCTCCTTCGGCGGCTACCATGCCGCCAACTTCGCTCTCCGCCACCCCGACGCCGTCACCAAGTGCGTTTCACTCTCCGGTGCCTTTGACAATCGAAGCTTCCTCAACGGCTACTACGATGAACTCGCTTACTTCCACAACCCCGTCGATTACGTCCCTGGCAACGATGGCGCCTGGTACCACGGCCACTATCACGGCGACTGGTTTATGATTCTCGCCGCCTCCAATCACGACATCTGTCTGGGCGGCAACTACCGCATGGCCGAAGTGCTCGGACGCAAACACATTCCACACCGGCTCGATGTCTGGGATAACAACATGCCCCACGACTGGCCACTCTGGCGCCTCATGGCTCGCACTTATTTCGCTTAAAGGGAGACTTCTTTTCATATGCGCAAAATCGCAGTAGTTTACGGGATGGAGTCCAGCTTTCCGCCCGCGCTGGTCGATTACATCAACGGAATGAAAGTGCCGGGGGTTGCCGCCGAACATCTCAAAATCGGTGGCATCAAAATGGCCGAGCCAACCGGCTACAAGGTCATCGTCGACCGAATCAGCCACGACATTCCCTTCTACCGCGCTTACCTGAAAAACGCCGTGCTCTGCGGCACACACGTCATCAACAACCCCTTCTGGTGGAGCGCCGACGACAAGTTCTTCAACTATGCACTCGCCTCCAAGATGGGCATCGCGATTCCGAATACAGTCATCCTCCCGCATCACGACCATCCCCCCGGCACCAGCGCGCAGTCCATGCGCAACCTGATCTTTCCCCTCAACTGGCAAGAGATCTTCGACTATGTCGGCTTCCCTGCATTCCTAAAACCCTTCGACGGCGGCGGCTGGCGCGACGTCTATAAAGTGGATTCCCCAGAAGAACTCCTCGCGGCTTACAACAAAAGCCACACTCTCTGCATGACCCTCCAGTCCGCCGTCGACTTCACCGAATACTACCGCTGCTATGTAGTGGGCCAAAGCAAAGTCCACATCATGCAATACGATCCCCGCGCTCCCCACGCCGATCGTTACGTCAAGAACCCCGATCCCCTCAAGCCCGAAATGCTGGCCCGCCTGAATCGCGATTGCCTCACCATCTGCAAGGCCCTCGGCTATGACCTCAACACCGTCGAGTTCGCCGTTGAAAACGGCATCCCCTACGCCATCGATTTCATGAACCCCGCCCCCGACGCCGGCATCGAATCGGTCGGCCGGGACAACTTCGACTGGATCGTCAAAAACGTTGCCGAACTCGCTGTCAAAAAGGCCCTCAGCGACGACGCCCCTCAATCCGAATACCGCTGGGCCAACTTCCTGAACGGCAAGTAAAACAATGAAAAAACTCCTCCTCATCCCAATCCCGGTCGCTGCCGTCCTCCTCGTCGGATTCCAGCAAGCCGCCAAACCCACCTACACCGATCCCCTCCTCAACGCTTTTGCCAAATCCACTGTTGCGTCCGTGGCCGATGCCGTCGATCAGATCACAGGCAAGCGCGGCTACATGAATCACGACATGCGCCCCCGCGTCGGCAGCACATTTGTAGGGCGTGCCGCCACGGCGATGCTTCGCCCGGCCACCCCGGAGAATGCCACCCCCGCTCTTTCCACCAGAGACAGCGTCGGCATGATCGATTCCGCAAAACCAGGCGAAGTGGGCGTAATCGTAATTGATGGCTCTCTCGACCTCGCTGCTCTTGGGGGGCTGATGGCAACTGCGGCCAAGAGCCGCGGCATGGCCGGCATGCTGGTGGATGGCGGCGTACGCGATCTTGCTGAGATACGTGCGCTCGGCCTTCCGGTCTTTGCCCGTTCCGTAAGCCCCGGTTCCAGCGTCGGCCGCTACGCCAGCGTTGCCCGCGATATCGAAGTCGATTGTGCCGGCATCAAGGTTAGACCCGGCGACATCATCGTTGCTGGCGAGGACGGCGTCGTTGTCGTCCCCAAAGAACAGGAGCAAGCCATCCTCAAACGCTCTCAGGAAATTGATGATCGCGAAACCAAAATGGTCCCTTTCATCAAGCAGTTCAAAAGCCTCGGCGAGACCGTTAAGAAATTCAACCGGATTTAGCGCGTTGCCGACTTCAGTCGAAACTGAAAGTTCGTCGCGATCAGTTGTATATGCCCCCCGCTTTGTAACTGACGAATTTCGTAACCCACAAAAAAATTGTGCCCGCCTCTGCTCGTAATCTGGATTCCGCTTCCAAATCGTCCGATCGGAACCCCTCGCTCCAGCAGTGCTTCCACATGGACAAAAGGCCTCACTGTTCGATTCCCGAAAGTCAGCCAAAATCTCTGCCGATTCCGCATGTAGCTATCCCTTGGAGTACCGATAAACCGCTCCACCAGCGTCCGCGATTCCAGCATTAAATCCTTCGAGACAGGCAAAAACACTTGCCCGCCACCGAACACGCGATGGAAATTGTTGAATTTCTCCGGCGCATTCTGCTCACTCAGAAAGTAGTAACCGCCGATCAGAATAAGCCGGGGTCGAATCTGATAATTCGCGTTCAATCCGTTCCTCGCCT
>JBKJSR010000647.1:0-3795 GCA_046594355.1 Bryobacter sp. | reverse complement strand
CGATGCCACTGGCCGTGGCATCGACAACAGGGCTGCCGCCACTAATTGGGGTACCGATCACAACCGGACCGTTGATGCCCGCGTTTCCCCTATGGATGTGCAGACCCGTAAAGGTGACTTCGCCGGGGAACTGGTAGCGGACCCCAAAATCTACAGTGCCACTCAGCACTTTGCCAGCGGCGTCGCGCATGACGTGTACCCAAACCGTGCCGAAGCCCGAGGCATTGAAATTCTCGATGGCGGGGACTTCGTTAGCCGTCGACATGTTTACGCGGAAGGGAATGGATTCCACGCTTTGCGCTATGGCGGAAGGAACAGCAATTACGGCGGCAAACAGAGCCAGGCCGAATATTTTTCGTATCATAAAAACCCCTGTAACCAATATCTGGTGCAACAACCTTTATCAGATGTCGCGGCTGGAATCAATGGCGAGCTTTGCCCACCGCAGATTTCCAGCCATCCAGTAAGTTTAATCGATCACTCGCACGGAGCTTTGGCTCAAAACTTTTTTCGATGCGCCAGAAGCCCTCAAGGTCGGAGGTTTCGCGGAAGTGGCCGATTCCGAGAGCAGCCAGGTAGGCCGCGCCGAGGGCGGTGCTCTCAATATCAACGGGTCTGACGACGGGGCAATCGAGCAGGTCGGCCTGAAACTGCATCAGGAAATCATTTGAAGAAGCGCCGCCGTCGACACGGAGTTCTTTAGGCGGTTGACCCGTATCTCCGCGCATTGCTTCAAAGAGGTCGTAGCTTTGGAAGGCGATGCTTTCGAGGCCTGCGCGAATGACTTGAGCGCGAGTGGTTGCCCTGGTCAGACCGCAGATGATGCCGCGAACATCGGGATCCCAATAGGGAGCGCCCATGCCGGTGAACGCAGGCACCATGTAAACGCCTCCGGTATCGGGAACAGAACTTGCAAACTCCCCGGTTAAATTGACATCGCCGAAGAGGCCGAGGTTGTCGCGCAAAAACTGCATTGCCGCGCCGCCGACAAAGACGCTGCCTTCGAGGGCGTAGTAGGGGTGAGCCTGCTCACAGGCGGCGCGAGTTGCCAGCAGCCTGTTTGCCGATATCGGGCGCTTGGAGCCGGTTTGCATCAACGCAAAACATCCGGTGCCGTAAGTGTTTTTTGTCAGTCCAGGGTGGAAGCAGGCCTGGCCGAAAAGGGCCGCCTGCTGATCGCCGGCGATTCCCGCGATCGGGATCGCGGCACCAAACAGATCGGGATCAGTCACGCCAACCACTTCACTCGATCCGACGATCCTCGGCAGGATGGCAGGTGGAATTTGAAAGATGCGCAGAAGCTCCTGATCCCACTCGCCGGTTTCGAGATCCATCAGCATCGTGCGCGAGGCATTGGTCGTGTCGGTGACATGCACTTTGCCGTTGGTCAGCTTCCAGATCAGCCAGGTGTCGATCGTGCCGAAGAGCAACTCGCCGTTGGCTGCGCGGGCCAGCCCATCCTTGGCGTTTTCGAGCAGCCAGCGAATCTTGGAGCCGGAGAAGTAGGCATCGATCACGAGACCGGTGGTCTGCTCAATGTACTTGCTGTAAGGGCCGTGGGCGAGTGCGTCGCAAAAGGAAGCAGTCCTGCGGCATTGCCAGACGATGGCAGGTCCGACGGGGCGGCCAGTCGCTTTTTCCCAAATGACAGTTGTCTCGCGCTGATTGGTGATGCCTACGGCAAGGATTTCTTTGGCATCGACTTTTGAGGCATCGAGGACGCGGCGGGCCGCCGAAAGTTGAGATCCCCAGACCACATCGGCGTCCACTTCGACCCATCCTGGATTGGGATAGTTGAGGTTGAAGCCGACGGCTTCGATGGCGATTCGTTGCGCCTGTTCGTCATACACGGCAGCCCGGGCACTGGTCGTTCCTTCATCGAGAGCAAGTAAATAGGGCACGCATGGATTCTATGCCAAATTCGGCTTGCTGTGAGGCGAGGCTGGATCAGGGGATGGGCAAACGACGGCCGAGAACGCCACCTGTTTTCGACTGCTTGCCGCTGGATGGGCCGCTTCCATCGCTGCTGCGGCGGAAATTGTTGCTGCCCTGGAATTCGATTTCGGCTTCCTCAAAGATGAGAGGCCTGTCGAGCAGCATCTCAACGGTTGAACCTTTGGCGAGCACAACATCCGGACCTCGGGTGAGCAAAACTCCCATCAATGCGGCAGCGGCACCAGCCCCGGCTCCAATGCCCGCCCCCATGCCCATGTTGCCCCCGATGGCACCTACCAGCGCGCCGACGGTGGCACCGGTGGTTGCGCCGACACCGACAGTCTGAGCGTCCGAGCCCTTGCCGCCTTCGCCCCTGATTTTGCCTTCTTCGCGGTCAAAACCCTGATTGTCACGGCCATCGATTGAACCTAGTCTGGACTTGAAGTCTCTTGATACTCCATTCGGCAGGATCAGAGTGTCGAAACGCACATACAATTCGCCTTTGCCTTTGACTCGCCCCGGCCGCTTGAGGCTGGTGACAGTACCGGCAACGCTTGAGCCTGGAGGGATTATCATTTTGCCGCCGACCATAAGGGGAAACAGTGTTTCCAGATAGACGCGGTCTCCTTCGATAGCGTTTTTGGTGCTGACGCTGTTCAGCATCGTGAGAGGGATTCGGGTGCCGGGGTCCACGGTGAAGGATTTGCCGGCCGGCGGGGAAGTTTTTTCCTGCGCGCTCAAACCCAATGCAAACAGAACGAATACAGCACTACGCATGACTCTCATCTTAGCCTCTAAGAGTGAAACACCGAAGACCCTCAGTTCGTTGCGGTTTTTCGTGTAAAGAGCCGCACACCAGATCCGCTCCAGTTTCCGGCTACTCCGATCTCGAATCGAACGTTGAGGCCGAGTTGTTGCGGAAGACGGACATTGACTTGATAGAGGCCGGCGAATCCAGGAGTGACGCCGACATATTGAACCGCAGCGGCGGCCAATTCCTCGCCGTCGATGCGGACACGATAGTCTGCCAATCTTTTGACTTCGATGGCGCGGTCTGGCACGGCCAGGTTCGCGCCGAAAGATTTGAGCGGGCCGAAACCGGTGCCATAGACGACGATGATTTCGTCTGCTTCGGCCGGGAGTTCGGCGCTTACCACCCGTCCATCGGCATGCGTTGCGGCGGCGAAATCCGTTTCAAGGCGGAAGATTTCCGGCGCTTCTTCACGAACCGTTACAGTTGCCTCCGGCCCGCGAGTGAGATCTCGGTAGACCTGCAGGTTGAGGTCGCCA
Source organism: Bryobacter sp. (assembly GCA_046594355.1). Classification (GTDB taxonomy): domain Bacteria; phylum Acidobacteriota; class Terriglobia; order Bryobacterales; family Bryobacteraceae; genus Bryobacter. The sequence goes on along the minus strand of JBKJSR010000647.1, from coordinate 570 downwards.
GGGAGGAAGTCGGCTGGAACCAAAGCGTTGATCTGCCCCGGAGAAACGAAAAAAAGAGGAAGCCGAAGTCCTTGCAGTTGCACGAAGACTTCACCGTTTGGGGTTGAAGTAGGAAGGCGATTGGTGAGGAGGTCTTCGGGCCGGATGGCCCACCTGAAGTTGGAAAGATTCGTGCCGTAAATCGTGAAGATTGTATTGGGAGCGAGGCGTCCAGGCAGGGCACCGGCGGCATTTGCGATGCTGGCAGTTGAATATTCGGGCCGCAACAACAAAGATTGGGCGGTGATGGGTTGCCCCACCACCGCCCATAAGGATGCAATCAGGAAAACTCGTGGCCAGCTTCTTAGCACTGTTGACTAAGTGCGGCGGAAGCGCCAAAGTTCTCAGTTGCCGACGACGGTTGTCAATTCCTGGGTGACGGCGACGCCGTCGATCAAGATCGACAGGCGGACATCGCCAGCAGCTACGTTGGGAACCGTCACGTTGAACTGGTAGAGGCCGACTGCCCCTGGCGCCAGGCCCGCATAGGTCACTGTTGCTGGTGCGTCGCCGAAGCGAACCACGGCATTC
>JBKJSR010000622.1:0-7615 GCA_046594355.1 Bryobacter sp. | reverse complement strand
CCTGACTCTCATCTTTGCCACCACCACGTTGGCTCAGGCCTTCGTCATTCCTTCTTCTTCAATGGAACACACACTCATGATCGCCAGTCATGAGTGTGTGTTCCATTGAAGAAGAAGGAATGACGAAGGCCTGAGCCAACGTGGTGGTGGCAAAGATGAGAATCAGGCCTGTGACGACCCATCCGGCGAGAGTGCTGCGGCTGGTGTGTAAAAGATGCTTGCGGGAGGCGTTCCAGCGAAGTAAGGTGTTGAGCATTGCGGTTGCGTTGGGCATGGCGGCTTATTGGAGGGGGTAACCGCGAATGAGCTGGAATGTACGATTCCAGCGGGTTTTCGAAAAGAAGTTGAGCGCGAGGTCTTTGAGGTGTTCCGGGTTGAGGGGACTGCCGGCGAGACGGTCTGTCGAGGACTCGTAGGACCAATAGATGATGAGGGGCTTGCCGATGATGTTTTCGCGGGGGACGAAGCCCCAGTAACGGCTGTCGAGCGAGGAGTCGCGATTGTCGCCCATGGCGAAGATGCAGTTGTCGGGGACGATGACTTCGCCGTTTTTGACATGCTTGTTGAGCATCTCTTCGGCACCCGGGTAGACACGCATGTTGGGCTCGGAGGGGAAGTTGTCGCGATAGGAATCGAAGTAATCGGTCTTATGGAATTTATAAGGCTCGGTGGCTGGCTTGCCGTTGAGGATGAGCTGTTTGTTTACAACTTTGATATGGTCGCCGGCAACGCCGATGGCGCGTTTGACGAAGGTCTGCTTGATGTCCTCAGGGTAACGGAAGACGATGATATCGCCACGCTTGACATTCTGATAAGGGAGTAGGTATTTCGAGACTGGACCGCTAGGTGAGTAAGTCATCTTATCGACGAGCAGGTGGTCGCCGATGAGAAGCGTGTCTTCCATCGAACCGGTAGGAATGACAAAGGCCTGGACGAGTGAGGTGGTGGCGAAAAGGAGCAGGAGAATGGTGACGGTCCACTCGGCGATTGTGCCGCGCTGGGTTTCAGCCAGATTGAGGCGAGCGGAGTTCCAGCGCTCGAAGAGGCTCTTCTGGGAGGAGGGAGGCTGAGGGGGCGTAGTAGTGGTGCTCAAGTTGTCTTGCTCTCTAGTCATTATGGTGGATGGAAGGCGGGTGTTGGCCGGAGTCTGTTTCGATGGACCCGGAGAAGCGGCGGAGGTGGAAGGCTTCGGTGACGCTGAAATAGATATTCAGCAGGCCAAAGCCGCTGATGGCACCGCGAAAGTATGGGTTGAGCCAGAAGACGCCCCACTCCGGGCTGAAGTTGGCGAAGAAGTTGGGCTTCCAGTAATCACTCCAGGGAAAGAAGAGCAGGAAGAGTCCGATTTCGAAGCAGAGGACGACGTAGAGGACGCCTGAAAGCTTGTGATACCAGCGATATTCGGTCATCGGGAACTCTCTTGCCTGGCGATCACAGCTCGTACCGGTGCGAAATCAGACCTGTGTTGCGTTGTTGGGCCGTAAAGAGATAACGCACGGAGATGCTCGGCAGTTCCATAGCCCTTGTTGCGGCGGAGGCCGTATTGCGGGTATCTGGAATCGAAATTGTCGAGGAGACGGTCGCGTTCGACCTTGGCGAGTATCGAGGCAGCGGCTATGGAACTGGAGAGTGCGTCGCCCTTGACGATAGATTCCTGCGGGATTGGGAGATCGATACTAACGGCATCGATGAGGAGGAAGTCGGGGGGCGGGTTGAGGGCGAGGACGGCTCTTTTCATAGCGAGGCGACTGGCTTGGAGGATGTTGATGTTGAGGATTTCTTCTACACTGGCGAAGGCAATGGACCAGGAGATGGCCTCGCCCTTGAGGCGTTGAGCCAACTGTTCGCGTTCTTTGGGTGCAATGATTTTCGAATCGCGCAGGCCCTTGATTTTACAGGGGTGTGGGAGGATCACGGCGGCGGCGGTTACGGGTCCAAACAAACATCCCCGGCCGACTTCATCGACGCCGGCCGGAGAGATAAATCCGATCGCCCGCAAGCGGGCTTCTTTTCGCAGTGAGCAGCCCAATTGCCCTGCTTTGGGGAGCCTAGACGCGCTCTTTGAGACGAGCGGCCTTGCCCTTGAGACCGCGCAGGTAGTAGAGCTTGCTGCGGCGGACGCGTCCGGTGCGGACGATATCGATGTGGTCTACGGCGGGGGCGTTGACGGGGAAGATGCGCTCGACGCCAGTGCCGAAGCTCATTTTACGGACGGTGATATTGTCGCCCATGCCGACATTCTTGCGGGCAATGAGGACGCCTTCGAAAGCCTGGGTGCGTTCCTTTTCGCCTTCCTTGATGCGGACGTGGACGCGGATGGTGTCGCCGATGCGGAAGGCGGGGTGATCGGTACGTTTGTACTTGGCAAAGACCTTGGCTAAAGCAGGGTGATTCATAATAATTAACCTCTTTCGTTGGTCCCAACGGTGAGGTCGGGACGATTCATATGGCGCTTGGCGAGGGCCTGAGCCGCGCGCCAGCGCTTGATTTCGGCATGGTTGCCACCGAGTAACACATCGGGAACCAGCCAGCCGTTGAAGTCCGCCGGTCTTGTGTAATGCGGACAATCCAGCAAGAGAGCGCCGTCCTCATCGGTATCAGAGAACGACTCGAATTGCGAGGATGCTGCGTTTCCGAGAACACCGGGAACGAGCCTCGCGACCGCGTCGACCATGATGGCAGCTCCGAGTTCCCCGCCCGACAACACAAAGTCGCCGATCGAGAATTCGTCATCCACCAGATGGCCGGTTATCCGCTCATCCACGCCTTCGTAACGGCCGCAGATGAGCAGTACCTCGTCGAAATCCAGATAAGCTCTGGCAGCGGCCTGATTAAAGCGTTTGCCTTGGGCGGAAAGGAGAGCGACGCGGGTATTGCCATGGTTGCCTTCTTCGGGCGGAGCAAAGCGTTGGGGAAGAATCGACTGGATCGCCCGGTAAACCGGTTCGACCTTCAGCACCATGCCTTCGCCGCCGCCAAAGGGACGGTCATCGACGGTTGAGTGCCGGTCCGAAGTCCAATCGCGAAGATTATGGACCCGGATATCGATCAGCCCCGCTTCGACCGCTTTTGAGACCACGCCATATTTGAGCGGGCCTTCGAAGAAGGAGGGAAAAATCGTTAAAATGTGAAAGATCATTGGCGGTTGACGTCGAGGAGGCCCTCGGGGAGTTGTGCAACCAGCCGCTTGTTGGGGAGATCCATGACCGGGAAGAAATCCGGGACGTAAGGAATGAGAGCTTCGTTGGTGTCGAGCAAAAGCCAGACCTGCGAGCCCTCTTCGTAGACATCCTGGACGGTGCCGAGCAAAGATTCCCTGTTGTCAAATATCTTGCAACCGATGAGGTCGCTAAAAAAAACTTCGCCATCCTTTGGCTTGCGGCGGGCACTGAGAGGAATGCAGAGGTCCACGCCCCGGAGGGTATCGGCGGCATTGATGGTATCGATGCCAGCGAACTTGACGACCGCCTTATCCTGGTGCATCCAGGCGTTTTCCACTTTGAGGATCCGTGGCAGCGATGCCGCAGATTCAAAGCAGGTAACGCTTTGGACTTCGCTCAACCGGCCGATGTCGGGAGTGAGCAGATTGACAAGCACTTCGCCTTTGTTACCTCTCGGCTTCAAGACAATTGCAAGCGACAACCAAGCTTCCGGAACCATCGTGGGAGTGTTCCGGCTATTCCAGAATCGAGAGTTCGAAGCGGCGGCCCTGCTTGGTGCCGGCCACGCCCAGGAGGGTACGGATGCAACGAGCGGTGCGGCCCTGTTTGCCGATGATTTTGCCAATGTCTTCGGGTGCGACACGAAGTTCGAGCACAGTGGATCGTTCTCCTTGTGTTTCCTTGACAGAGACGGAATCAGGGGCATCGACCATTGCCTTGGCGATCTCTTCGACTAAAGTTTTCATAGCCGTGAGGCTCCTTGAAGGTAAATATTAAGCGGCGGCGGCGGGTTCCGCTACCGGGTACTTCCTCATCAAACGGGCCACGGTGTCGGAGGGCTGTGCGCCACTCTTCATCCAGTGCTCGATACGGTCGAGCTTCAAGCTGACGACCTGGGGCTGAGACACGGGATTGTAGTGGCCGACAATCTCAACGGCACGGCCATCACGGGCTCTTTCCTTCTCAATTACAACTACGCGATAGGTCGGCTTTTTCTTGGAGCCGAAGCGCGCTAAACGAATCATCAACATCGAACTATTCTCCTATACAAATACTAGCGTGAGCGAGTTGCGGTCGGGCGGCGACTAACGCCGCATCAAATCTTCCATTCCAGGCAAGCCCATCTTGGCGAGGCGCTTAGCCATCGAGCCACCGAACTTACCGCCTCCGAGGCCGCCAAGAGAATCGGTAAGAGTCTTCATCATCTTGCGGGCTTGAGTGTACTGCTTCAACAAATTGTTTACATCTTGAGGCTGGGTGCCGCTGCCTTTGGAAATGCGGCGGCGGCGGGCACCATTGATCAACATGTGATTGGCGCGTTCGTGGGGCGTCATCGAATCGATGATCGCGACGATTTTCGTGAGTTCGCTCTCATCCATCTTGGATTCCTTCATCTGCTTGGACATCTTGTCCATGCCGGGAATCATGCCCATGAGGGCATCGAGAGGACCGAGCTTGCGGAGCTGCTTGAGCTGATCGCGGAAGTCTTCGAGTGTGAAGTCGTTTTCGATGAGCTTGCGCTGCATCTTTTCGGCTTCTTTCATGTCGATGGCAGATTCGACTTTTTCGATGAGACTGAGGACATCGCCCATGCCGAGGATGCGTTGGGCAACGCGATCGGGATGGAAGGCTTCAAAGGCGTCGGGCTTTTCGCCGACACCGACAAACTTGAGGGGCTGGCCAGTGATCTGGCGTACCGAGAGCGCAGCGCCACCACGCGCGTCGCCATCCATTTTGGTGAGGATGATGCCGGTAATGCCGAGGCGCTTGTTGAACTCGTCGGCGGAGCGGACGGCGTCCTGGCCGGTCATGGCGTCGGCGACGAAGAGAATCTCCTGCGGATTGAGGTAATCCTTGAGCTCCTGCAATTCCTGCATGAGCGCTTCGTCGATGTGGAGACGGCCAGCGGTATCTACGATGATTACGTCGCGGCCTTCTTTGATGGCTGCCATGCGGGCACCGCGGACAAGATCGAGCGGCTTCTGGTCTGGTTCGCCGTCGTGAACCGGGATATTCAGTTGCTTGGCGAGAACTGCGAGTTGCTGGCGGGCGGCGGGGCGGTAAACGTCTACCGAGACGAGTTGTGGCTTCTTGCCTTCTTTGGTGAGGAGCTTGGCGAGCTTGCTGGTGGAGGTGGTTTTGCCGGAGCCCTGGAGGCCGACGATCATGATGACCGTGGGCGGTTCATTCGCGAAACGGAGCTTGGATTGATGGGTTCCCAGCAGGCGGATGAGCTCATCCTTGACGATTTTTACGACTTGTTGGGTAGGAGAAAGAGCCTGGAGGACCTCTTCGCCCTTGGCCTTTTCCCTAACGTTTTCAATGAGTTCCTTGACTACTTTGAAATGAACGTCGGCTTCGAGCAAAGCGACGCGGATCTCCTTCAAGGCCGCATCCATGTTGGCCTCGGTGAGTTTTCCTTCTCCGCGCAGGTTTTTGAAGACGCGCTGGAGCTTATCGCTTAGACTATCGAACATCGTTGTGTGGGGTGATCAGGCTTAATTGGGCGGGAGTCGACCAAAACCGCTATTTTAGCAGAAATGCGGGGCGGCTGCCATTCGGGTTTGAGTGTGCCGCAGATCGTGGCTTAAGCTGAAGATACGTATGAAGCAAGTAGCGTTGTTTTTCAGTTTGTTGGGCTTGGGGTTGGGGCAGAGTCCAGATGCGCTTTTGCGCAACCCGAAGGTCAAGGCGGCGATTGAATCCATTCAACGCAATAACGCCTGGACGATGCAGCAACAGGTTTCCATTTGCGAGATTGCGGCACCCCCCTTTCTTGAAGCGGAGCGGGCTAAGGAGTTTGCGCGCAGACTGACGGCACTGGGGATGGCCGATGTCCGGATCGATAGCGAAGGGAATGTGATCAGCCGGTTGCCGGGGTCGAGTGAGCAGAAGCCTCTAATTGTGTTTAGCGCGCATCTGGACACAGTGTTTCCCGCCGGCATGAGCGTGAAGGTGAGGCAGGAGGGGAAGCGGCTGCATGGTCTGGGGATCGGCGATGATTGCCGCGGGCTGGCAGTGGTGCTGGCGGTGGCGAAGGCGTTTCGCGAGGCGGATTTGAAATTGAAGGGGACGGTTTTGTTTGTGGCGACGGTCGGAGAAGAAGGGCAAGGGGATTTGCGCGGGGTTCGTCATTTGTTCACCAAGGAGTTGAAGGGGCAGGTGAATGCCTTTATTTCCGTGGATGGGACGGGGTTTCGCGTGACTTCGCGCGGGGTAGGCAGCAATCGGTACAAGGTGACTTATCGGGGACGCGGTGGTCATAGCTACGGCGCATTTGGGATGCCGAATCCGGCGCACGCGATGGGGAGAGCGATCGCGCGGATCGCGGATATCGAAGTGCCGCAACATCCGAAGACGACCTTTAACGTGGGGACAGTGACGGGGGGGACGAGTGTGAACTCGGTACCGATTGAGGTCAGTATGGATTTGGATTTGCGCAGTGAGTCGGCGAAGGAGTTGGCGACGCTCGATGAGCGCTTGCGGGCGGCTCTGCAATTTGGATTGGAGGCGGAGAAGAAACGCTGGCCGGATAGCAAAGCATTGCTCGAACTGGAGATCAAGACTATGGGGCTGCGGCCGGCAGCGGCACCGAGTGATGATTTGCCGATCATCCAGAAGGCGCTCGGGACTGCGAAATCACTGGGCATTGCGATCGTTGCGACCGGGGCCGGGAGTACCGATTCGAACTTACCGATGAGTCTGGGGATTCCGGCAGTGACGATTGGCGGCGGAGGTGCGAGTCCGAATGCGCACTCGGTGGACGAGTGGTTTGAGGAGCGCGAAGATGGCTACAAAGCTCCGCAGTGGGCGGCGTTACTCGTCGCTGCGCTAGCGGGCCTTTAGAGCCGAAGCAGGGATTGCTGGATCTCGCCGGTGACCACGGCCGTTTGCGGCAGGGCTAAGACATTGAACTCCGAACGAATGCCGAAGTTTTCGAGATAAATTCCGGGCTCGATTGAGAAGAGCGTGTTGGCGATTACTTGACGCTCGTCGTGTGTCTCGAGATTGTCCATGTTCGCACCTGTGCCATGGACGTCTTCGGTGATGGAGTGTCCGGTGCGGTGAACGAAGTATTCGCCGAAGCCAGCTTGGGTGATCACCTCGCGCGTTGCATCGTCGACTTCGAAGCCGTGCAGGGGGATGGACTGCTCGCGGGCATGTTTCGCCTTTTGATGACCGGCATCGCGGGCGGCTTTGACGATGTTAAAGACCTTGTCCATTTCAGTGGGGACAGCAGTGCCGCAGAAGCCGGTCCAGGTGATGTCGTAATAGACTGCACCGGGAGCGTTTTGCTTGGCCCACATGTCGATGAGCAGGAGGTCGTTTGGCTGGATGGCGGCGGCAGAAGCTGAGTTGGGTTCGTAATGAGGGTCGGCGGCGTGAGCGTTGACCGCAACGATTGGACCATGGTCGGTGATGAGGTTCTCGCGGTCGAAGGATTCGCGGAGCCA
>JBKJSR010000469.1:0-3809 GCA_046594355.1 Bryobacter sp. | reverse complement strand
CCGGGAGGCAAAACCCTCGACGTCGCCGAAGACTTCACCTTCCAGGAAAACTTCACCAAGGTCAAAGGCAAACACACCATGAAGTTCGGCTACGAAGCCATTCGTACCCGTTACAACTCCCTCTTCGGCAGTCTCGATTCCGGCCAGTACCGCATGGCCGGCACCGAGCTCCCCTTCACTCCCAACACTGGCAATGCCTTCGCCAGCTTCCTCCTCGGCACCGTCGGTCAGGCTGTCTTCCAGCAGAATCGCGCCACCTGGTTGCCCCGCTGGTGGAGCCAGTCCCTATACGCTCAATCCTCCTGGCGGCCCCGCCGCAATCTCACCCTCGAACTCGGCCTCCGCTGGAGCTATGAGTCCCCCTTCTCCACCAAGTTCGGTCAACAATCGCAATTCGTTCCCGATGCCACAGACCCCCTCACCGGCTTCAAAGGGGCCATCGTCCACGGCAAAGGCAACCTCGCCAAACGCGACCTCAATAACTTCCAGCCCCGCCTCGGACTCGCCTGGAATTTCCGCCCCAAAACCGTCTTTCGCGCCAGCCTCGGCCTCTACACCGTCGACCTTATGGTCAACGGTGCCGGTCAGAATTTCGAAGAGTATGTTGCCACTGCCAACATTCAGCCCATCCCCGGTGACCCCAGTCACGCCTTCCTTCTCTCCAAAGGCCCCGGCACCATCAACTTTCCCTCCTCATCCGACGGCAGCGTCCCCTTCCAGGGCACCAACTTCGGTGGCCGCAACGCCTCCTGGTTTGATCCCAACATGCGCCTCCCTTACGTAGCAATGTGGTCCGCCGGCGTCCAGCACCAGCTAGCCAAATCCTGGATTCTCGAACTCCTCTACCAGGGTTCTTCCGGCGTCGGCCTTCTCAACAATTGGGACGTCAACGTCGTCCCCCTCAACGTCTCGACAGACCCAGCCGTCCTCAATCAGATCTTCAACGCCACCCAAAACTACAAGCCCTACCGCCAGTTCGGTGCCATCCAGCACTTCTCCAACTACGGCCACAACTCCCACCATTCAGGCACCGCCCGCATCGAGCGCCGCTATTCTCAGGGCCTCACTCTAACCTCCTTCTATCAGTACGGCAAAACCCTCAACGACGGGGATGACGATGGCGGCCGCACCGGCATCACTTTCTACAATCGCCAACTGGAGAAGGCCCGCGCCAGCTACGACATCCGCCACCGCTTCGTCTCCTTCCTGACCTACGAACTCCCCTTCGGCAAAGGCCGCAAATGGATGTCCAGCGGCGGCTTCAAAAATTACATCTTCGGCGAATGGGATTTTGCCGGCACCCAAACCATGCAGTCGGGTCCGCCTGTGAATGTCACCGCCGCTGGCAGCCCCAACCGCTACCTACCCGGTCAAGTCCGCCCCAACTCCATCCTCCCCGCCGAGCAGATGGTCAATGGCAATTACAACATCGGCAATCGCTTTCCGCTCGCCGCGCAAAACACCTACTACAACGTCAACGCCTTCGCCTACCCTGCTGCCTTCACCGCCGGCACTCTCGGCCGCAACGTCCTCGAATCCCCAGGCCTCAACTGGACACAGCTCTCGATCTCCAAGACCTTCAGAGTCCGCGAAAGCATGCGCTTCTCCGTCCGCTGGGATGTTAACAATCCAACCAAGCAACCCCAGCTCGGCGACCCAGGCTCCAGCTACAACCTACAGAGCCTCGGTGCCTTCGGACGCTTTGGCGGCATCGGCCGTGGCAGCTTCTCCGACATCGGCACTTCCCGCATGCACCACATCATCGTCGGCCGCGTTGAGTGGTAACTCCTAGATCGAATTCACACCAGAAGCAAGAAACCCGCCATCGACGGCGATGCTCTGCCCCGTGATAAAGCTCGCCGCGTCGCTACCCAGCAGCAGACACGCCCCCACCAGCTCTTCCGTCCTGCCAAAGCGCTTCATCGGCGTCCGCAAAATAAACTCGCGGCCCCGCTCCGTCCCGTTGAGCAGCGGCGCATTCAGCTCCGTCGGAAATACACCCGGCGAAATGCAGTTCACATTGATTCCGTCCAGTGCCCACTCAATCGCCAGCGACCGCGTCAAACTCAACACCGCCGCTTTCGATGCGCAATAAGCCGTCACCTGCACCAGCCCCACAAACGAACTCAGGCTCGCGATATTGATAATCCGCCCCTTCCCGCTCGCCTTCAGCGGTCCGTAAAAACTCTGGCACGCCCTTAAAATCCCGGTCACGTTCACATCCATGATCCGGTTCCATTCCTCTTCCTGCACATCGATCGTCGGCTTGCGAAAAGTCTGCCCGGCCGCATTCAAAAGGATGTCCACCCCGCCCAGTTCCCCCACCACCGCATCCCGCAATTCATCAAGACTCGCCCTCGACCCCGCATCGCAAGTCTTCCGCAGCGTCTTCCGTCCCATCGCTTCAATCTCGTCGCATACGGCGATCAGATTCGCCTCCCGTCTCCCCGTAGGCACTACATTTGCCCCAGCCCGTGCCATCCCCAGCGCCAGCGCTTTTCCAATTCCGGAAGTCCCGCCAATCACCACTGCCGTCCGCCCGCGCAAATCGATACCCTGAATCTCAGTTTCTGTAGACATGCTCTACAGTGTATAAAATTCCTCTCAGTTCAATGGAAAACTGCTTTGCAAACTCACGACCCGCCTCAACTCCGCCAGCCGCAGCGGCTTCGTCAGGTAATCGTCCATCCCCGCCTCAATACATTTCTCCCGGTCCCCGTCCAGCGCATTCGCCGTAATTGCCACGATCGTCACACGCTCCCCAGTCTCCACTTCTCTTGCCCGTATCAGCCGTGTCGCCTCCAGCCCGTCCATCTCCGGCATCTGCACATCCATCAGCACCAGATCCATGGTCGCCCGCCTCAGTACATCCACCGCTTCCCGCCCATTCCAGGCCTGCGTCACTGTATGGCCGTCCTTTCGCAAAAGCAGATCGATCAGTTTCTGGTTGACTGGATTATCCTCGGCCACCAGCACCCGAATTGGCAAAATCTTTCCTGCCGCTTCCACTGCATGCTTCGGCACCGGCTCGCTCCCCTGCCTTAAATCGACGGTGAAATGCATCGCGCACCCTTGCGCCGGCTCTTCCAGCGCGCTCCTCCGCCACGGGCTTTCTACCCACATCTTGCCTCCCATCTTTCTCACCAGCTCCTTCGTGATCCCCAACCCCAAACCCGTCCCCCCATGCTTCCTCGTTGCCGATCCGTCCACCTGCACGAATGGTTCAAAGATTTCCCCGTGCTGCCCGTCCGCAATCCCCTCCCCCTCGTCGCGCACCACAAATGCCATCGCATTCCCCGACTCTTCCCCCACCTCGATCCTCACCTCGCCATGCTCGCTAAACTTCAACGCATTCCCGATCAGATTAAATAGGACCTGCCGCAACCGGTGCTCGTCCCCCACTACAAATCTTCGCGTTCCTGCGGCAATCTCGATCTTGATCTCCAATCCCTTTTCCCGCCCCTTCAGTTCCAGCGTCCGCGCCACTCCTTCCACGCAACCGTACAAATCGAAATTACACTCCACCAGTTCCATTTTTCCTGCTTCGACTTTCGACAAATCCAGAATGTCGTTCAGCAGATTCAACAAATCCGTCGCCGAACTCGTCACCAGCTCCAGGTACTCCTGCTGCTCGGCTCCCGCCCCCGTCTCGAGAGCGAGTTGGCTCATCCCCAGAATCGCGTTCATTGGCGTACGGATCTCGTGGCTCATGTTCGCGAGAAAAATACTCTTCTGCCGGCTCGCTGCTACCGCCGCTTCCCTCGCTCGCTCCAGCTCCTTCACCAGCCCCCCGCGTTGCCGGTAGATCA
>JBKJSR010000391.1:0-6669 GCA_046594355.1 Bryobacter sp. | reverse complement strand
CGGAAAACAGATCTTTGACATTGACGAGAAAAAAAGCGAACAAAGGCAACTTTGTAGAGGGGCCTCGCGCTCAAACACATAGAAACAAACAATGATCGATTTTTGCGTTTTTCCTGGATTCGCTATCCATTCGCTTTTTGAATTTTGGGCGTTCAGCACTCATCCGAGGGCGGCTGGTGAGAAATGCGGGCTGGTATTGCATCAAGATGCATGCGAGAACTCAGGCGGATGAGATCTGGAGAATGACAATCTACTCAAAGCTTGACGATGAAATTTTGCTGGCCAGTTGTGGTGTGAAGCTGACGATGGGTGCGATTTATCAACGGGTCGATTTTTTAAAGTAAGCCGAGGACGGCGTTGCCGAGCAGAGAGCCGAGGGCTAAGGGGATGAGCCTCTTCCAACCAAGATCCATCAACTGGTCGTAGCGTAGACGGGGCCAACTGGCACGGAACCACACGAGCACGTAGAAAATTCCGCTCACTTTGAAGAAGAACCAGAAGGGGCCGAAAAACAGCGTGCCGAGTCCGGGGACTAATAGGGCAAGGCTGGCAAGGGTGAGCAAAGCAGTGAAGGGCCAGAGTTTCATTCGCCAGCAGCCCCAGGCGCTCAGCAGCATAAGCAGTATGGGGAAGCCTGCGTTCATTGGCCAATCGAGCCAGGCCACGCTGGGGAAGGGCCGGAGCCAGCCACCAAAAAACAGCGTCACCGCGACGCAACAGATTACGAAAATATTCGTGTATTCCGCAAGCATGTAGAAGGCCCAGCGAAAGCCACTGTATTCGGTGTGGTAGCCGGCGACGATTTCGCTTTCGGCTTCGGGGAGGTCAAAGGGAGAACGGTTCACTTCGGCGACGGCGGCAATCAGGAAGATGAAGAAGTTGAGCAGCATGAAGCCGTAGTTGCCAAAAACGAACCAGATGCCTTGGCGGAGTTGGGCTTCCACAATGCCGGTCATCGAGAGAGTGCCGGAGAGCATGACGGCCGAGACCAGGGAAAGAGCGAGCGCCACCTCATAGCTGATGAGCTGAGCGGCACCTCGCAGTGCCCCCAGAATCGCGTAGTTGCTGTTGGAACTCCAGCCGCCGAGAATGATGCCGAAGACACCTACGGCAGCCAGCGCCGTGAGGAGCAACAGGCCGACATTGACGTCCGCGATGTTAAGTGTTTTCGTGATCGGGATGACAGCGAACGAAGCCATGGCGGTTGAGACACTGATGAGCGGCGCGAGGTAGAAGAGGAACTTGTCGGCATCTTTGGGAACGAGGTCTTCTTTGAGCAGCAGCTTGATCGCGTCGGCAATCGGCTGGAGCAGGCCGTGAGGGCCGGTGCGCATGGGGCCGAGGCGGGCCTGAAAGTCGGCGAGGAGTTTGCGCTCGATCAGCACCAGATAACCAGTGACGAGCGGGAAGACGGCGAAGAAAACAACAGCCATCAAATAGGGGAAGTATTGCTCGATCATCGGAGGGCGCTCCTGGCCCAGACGAGAACGGGTTCGGGATTGACACCGAGACCGATGGTGAGGATACAAGCGATACCGACAGCCGCACGCCAGCCGGTACTGAAGTGAATGGTGAGGGTTTGGCCTTCGGGCTTTTGGGTCATTTCACGGACGATGCGGAAGTAGTAGTAGAGCGACACCGCGACGTAAAGAGCGGCGACGACGGCGATCCAGTATTGCCGGGCCTGGACAAGCGAAAGGAAGACGAGGTACTTGGCCATGAAACCCGCCGTAGGTGGGAGGCCAGCGAGAGAAAGCAACAGCACGATCATGAGCAGCGCGACGCCGGGATGAGTATACAGCAGGCCACGGAAATCGTTAACGCCTTCGCGCGAGAGGGCGGCAAGAATGAGGAATGCGCCGGTGGTCATGATCGTATAGACAAGCAGGTAGAGAAGCATTGCTTCGATGCCGGTCTGATTGCCGGCGACAAGGCCCAGCAGGATGTAACCAGCGTGGCCGATGCTGCTGTAGGCCAGCAGGCGCCTGGCGCTTGACTGCGTGAGGGCGGCGATGTTACCGACGGTGAGGCTAGCGAGGGCGGCGAAGGTGATGACGGCTTCCCAACTGGGACGGAACTCGTGCAGGGGGCCGAGGACAAGGCGGAGGAGCAGGCCGAAGGCGGCGGTCTTCGAAGCGGTGGCGAGATAGGCGGTAACGGGTGTGGGTGCGCCTTCGTAAGCGTCCGGGGCCCACATGTGGAGCGGAGCGGCGGCGACTTTGAAGAGCAGGCCGATGATGATCGGGATGATGGCGAGCAGCACAAGCGGATCGCCGGGGAGCCGTTGTGACAGCATCGCCGTGATGAATTTATAGTGCGTAGAGCCAGTGAGGCCGTAGAGAATCGAGAAGCCATAGAGCAGGAGGCCGCTCGAAAAAGCACCGAGGATGAGGTACTTGAGGGCGGCTTCGTTCGAGCGCGGATTCGTGCGCAAAAAGCCGGTGAGGATGTAGAAGCTGAGGGCGGTAATTTCTAGACCGATGAAGACTGTGATCAGTTCGGTGCCGGAAATCATGAGGTACATGCCGCTTTGGGCGAGCAGAACGAGTGAATAGAATTCGGGGTGGTCTTCGTCCTGGTCTTCGAGGTAGCGATATGCGCCAAAGGCAGTGAGCAGGGCTGAGAGCAGGCAGACGGCATTGAGAAAGATGCCAAAGCGGTCGACGAGGATTGCACCATGAAAACCCGTGAGGCCGATGAAATCGGATTGACGCCAGAGGCCGATCAGCGCGAGACCTTCTCCGACTGCGAGGAAGATTGGATAGACGCGGGCGCTATCGAAGCGCATGAGCAACAGTGCGCACCCGAAGAGCGCGAGTACTGCGGCCGGGAGTATCGAGAACAGATCGTTCACCGTCATCATGGGCGCAACCTCTCCATGATCTGCTCGACGGGCGCGGCGATCAATTGAAAGTGCGAAGCGGGCTTGACGCCGATCCAGATGGCCCAGGCGATGAGGGGAGCGGTGATGAGCCACTCGCGCAAGCTGAGGTCGGGGAGAGTTGCATTTTCGGCCTTGGTGATCGGGCCGAGCATGGTGTGCCGGTAGAGGCTAAGCATGTAGGCTGCGGCGAAAACGAGGCCTGTGAGCGCGACAGCGGCCCACCAGGGCTTTGCTTGAAATGCGCCCCGCAGGATCGTGAATTCGCCAACGAATCCGTTGAGCAGAGGCAGGCCGATGGAGCTCAGGATGGCTAACATGAAGACCATCGCGAAGCCGGGCATGGGCTTGCCGAGGCCGCCGTAATCTGCGATCCATCGCGTGTGGCGACGGTCATAGGCAAAGCCCATCAGGAGAAAGAGCAGGCCAGTTGAGATGCCGTGGTTGATCTGCTGGAGGATGCTGCCGGAGATGCCGCTGGAATTGAGGCTGAAGATGCCGAGCGTGCAGAAGCCGAGATGGCTGACGGACGAATAAGCGATGAGGCGCTTCCAGTCGCTTTGGCCGAGGCAGATCCAGCCACCGTAGACAATGGCGACGAGTGAGAGGACGGCGAGTAGCTGCGCGTCGAGGCTGGCCCTGGGCAGGAGGGGAAGCGAGAAGCGGAGAAAGCCGTAAGTGCCCATTTTGAGCAGAACGGCCGCAAGCATGACAGACGCGGCTGTGGGGGCCTGGGTGTGTGCGTCGGGCAGCCAGGTGTGGAAGGGGAACATGGGGATCTTGATTGCAAAACCGAGGAAGAGCGCCCAGAACACGAGGCGTTCGGTGTCGGGATCGAGACGGGTGGCGAGGAGAGGCGTGAGATCGAAGGTGTAGATGCCGGTTTGCGCGGCGTGCTGGAGGTAGAGGGTGAGGAAGCCGAGGAGAATCGCGATGCTGCCGACGACGGTATAGATGAGGAACTTGAAGGCGGCCTGGCGGCGCTGCTCCGCGCCGTAGATGCCGATGAGGAAGTACATCGGGATGAGCACGGCTTCAAAGCAGATGAAGAAGAGGAGAAGGTCCTGGGCGAGGAAGACGCCGTGGCAGGCCGCTTCGAGCAGCAGCAGCATTGCGTAGAAAAGGCGGGGCTGACCGGGGCTGGCCAGGACGCCAAGCAGCGACATCAAGGCGGTGAGGCCGATGAGCAGGAGGCTGATGCCATCGAGCGTGAGCAGGAATTGCGCGCCGATGGCGGGGATCCAGTTGTGGCGAACGGTAGAGGGCAGCGTGGCCGTTGTGAGCGTAAGCGTCTGGATGAGCCCTGCGGCGGCAATCACAATTGCCATGTGCCAGGCAAAGCGCTTGGGCGTGAAGAGGAGCGCGATTGCGCCGAGCAGAGGGATGAGGAGCAAGAGTGTCATCGCAGCCAGTACCATCCGAGGGCAGAAGCCAAGCTGAGGAGAACGACGAGCGCATATTGCTGGATGCGTCCGGTCTGGACGAGCCGCAGCGGGTACGATGCAGCCGCAAAGCTGAAGGCGGTAGCTTTCACCGTGCCATCCAGGAGAACGCGGTCTGTCCAGCCAGTGAAGAGACTGAGCACGGTTGTACACGCGGCGGAGAGGCGAGGCACAAGGTCGACGATGTTCGAATCGAACCAGCACAGAGCGCTGGAGCCGCGCCGGGCAGCACCCGTTACGAGGACTGCCTCATAGGCCTCGTTGATGAACCACTTGCGGCCGAAGAATAACTTGAGAAATCGAGGCAGGCGGATCGAGCGGCCGAGATAAAGGCCGGCGATTGAGACAAGGCCGGAGGCAATCAGGATGGGCCATGAAACATCGGTGTGCGGGCCGAAATAACCGGCGGCGATGCTGCCTAGGGCAAGGGGCCAGAGGGTGTGGAGTGTGGTTGCCTGAGCCTCGTGTGCTTCGCGCTGGTAGACGCCGAAAAAGACGGCCATCAGCAAGCGGCTTGCGTAAGCGGCGGTGAGAAAGCTCACCAGAAATGCAGTAGCGAGCAGGACGGGGGAGCCTTGTGCGGCGAATAGAATGGCGTCTTTCGAGAAGAAACCGGCGAGCCCAGGCAAGCCGGCGAGGCTGAGTGCGCCGATGGTCATCAGGCGAAAGGTCCAGGGCATCTTGCCGCGAAGTCCGCCCATGTAGCGGATGTCTTGTTCGCCTTGCAGCGCGTGGATGATGTTGCCGGCGCAGAGGAAGAGGAGCGCTTTGAAGAAGGCGTGCGTTGCGAGGTGAAAGAGCGCCGCAGAGTTGGCACCCAGGCCGGAGGCGAGAAACATGAGGCCGAGCTGGCTGACGGTTGAGTAAGCGAGGATGCGCTTGATGTCGTTCTCGACGAGAGCGATCGTTGCGGCAATGACGGAGGTTGCGGCACCGATGACTGCGATGACAGCACCTGCTTCGGGATTGGCGGCGAAGAAGGGAGCGAGGCGTGCGAAGAGGTAAATGCCGGCGGTGACCATCGTTGCGGCGTGGATGAGCGCCGAGACAGGAGTGGGGCCAACCATGGCATCGGGGAGCCACACGAAGAGCGGGAGCTGCGCGGATTTGCCGGTGGCACCGAGGACGAGCAGGAGCGCGGCGGCGAGCATTGCGCCTGAAGCGGGCAACTGGTTGAGAGCCGTAAATTCCGTGGTGCCTGCGGCGGCGAGGAGGATGAGAGTGCCAAGAAGGAAGCCGGCGTCACCGGCGCGATTGTAGAGAAAAGCTTTGTTCGCGTTGCGGTTGACGGTGGGCCGGTCGTGGTGAAAACCGATCAGGAGATAGCTGGCGAGACCGACACCTTCCCAACCGATGAAGAGCACGAGCAGATTGCTCGCGAGCACGAGCAGCAGCATGAAGAAGACGAAGAAGTTGAGGTAGGCGAAGTAGCGCCAGAAGCCTTCTTCACTAGCCATGTAGCCGATGGAATAGATGTGGATGAGGAAGCCGATGCCGGAGACAATCAGGACCATCAGCAGCGAAAGGTCGTCGGCAAAAAAACGGAAGGCGACGCCGGGCATCCATTCGTAGAAAGTGTGATCGAGAGGGCCACCGCGCGGACTGGCCGCCACAGCGAGACCATGAATGAAACTGAGTGCGATGGCGGCGGGGGCGATCACGGCTGCACCCCTGCGGAATAAGGCGACGAGGGCCGCACCGATCAGCGGATAGAGCGGAATGAGCCAGAAGCTGGAGACAAGATTCATCGCTGGGGCATCACCATTTTAGAAGGTCGATTTCGTCGGCGAGGACGGTGCCCCGGTTGCGAAACAATGCGATGAGGATACCGAGGCCGACAGCGGCTTCGGCGACAGCAACAGTGATGACAAAGATGGCGAAGACCTGGCCCGTGACGTGTTGCCAATGCTTCGAGAAAGCAACGAGGTTGATGTTGACGGCGTTGAGAATGAGTTCGATCGACATCAGCATGACGATGACGTTGCGGCGCATGAGCAGACCGGCCGAACCAATCAGCAGTAGCGCGGCGCTGAGGGCGAGGTAGTGCAGGGTCGTGATCGGCGTAAGGCTCATTCGGCAGCCTCTTTCTTTTTGGCCATCCAGACTGCGCCGACGATGGCGATCAGTAACAGGATCGAAGCAGCCTCGAAGGGAAGCGGGAAGACGTAGAAGAGCGAGTCTGCAATGCGTTCTGTGTTACCCGGCGGATTGACGTGGGGAGCGGGTCCAGGCGGCAAGCTGACGATGCCGGCATTCAGGAAAACGAGGAACTCGATCAGCACGCAGAGAATCGCGACGAGGGCGACGGGCCACTGGCGGCTATACCGGCGAAGCTTGGCGGCCTCG
>JBKJSR010000321.1:0-4085 GCA_046594355.1 Bryobacter sp. | reverse complement strand
GCTTTAGGACAGCGATCTCGTCGCAAGCCTGAAATTTGGGGCAACGGAGGCAGTCCTTCCAGGCCTTTAGGGGTAGTACGTCTCGGTCAACAAGGGAATAGCCCATTTTTGCGAAGAAGTTAGGAACATAGGTGAAGGCAAAGAGGGATTGGAGGTTAAAGGACTTGGCTTCCGCGTCGATTGCCTCCATGAGAAGCCTTCCGGCACCGGTATTCTTAGACGCAGGATCGACAGCCAGAGAGCGAAGTTCGGCAATAGTCGGACCGTAAAAGTGCAGTGCAGCGCAGCCAATGAGGGATTCACCGTCATAAATGACCGTAAAGTCCCGAATAAATTCGGATAATTCGAATTCCGTTCTGGGCAGCATGATTTCATTTGCTGCGTAACCGTTAATCAAAGCGAGGATCGCGGGGATGTCGCTCATTCTCGCCTTGCGCAGTGTTTTAGAGGAGGAAGGCAGTGCCAATGGCTTCTCCCGACTGCACGCGGGCGAGTACATCGGGAGTTGCGCCGTCGACGATGCGGACTTCGCCGACGCCATTTTCGAGAGCGAATTGGGCGGCGCGGAGCTTGGCGAGCATGCCGCCGGTGGCGATTCCGGTATCGATGAGGAGCTTGGCTTCGTTCTGTCGGAGGGTTGGGATGCGCTGGCCTGTAGAATCACGGACGCCTTCGACGTCGGTCAGGAAGAGGAGACGATCGGCGCGCCAAGCACTGGCGAGGCTGGTCGCCATCTGGTCGGCATTGACGTTGTAGACATTGCCGGCGCGGTCGCCGCCGACGCAGGCAATGACAGGGAGGAAGCGATTCTGGCAGAGAGTGTCGAGGATGCGGATGTTGGCGCGTACGGGACGACCGACCTGACCGAGGGCTGGGTTGACGATCACGCACTCGGTGAGGGCGCAATCGATGCCGCTGAGGCCAACGGCGTCGATACCGGCGGCGACCAGGGTTGCGACCAATTCGTGATTGACAGTGCCGGCGAATACCTTGAGAACGGCGTCCATCACCTCGGGGCTGGAGACACGGAGGCCGTCGACAAAGGTGGAAGCGACGCCGCGCTCGTCGAGAAAACGAGTCATCTGTTTGCCGCCGCCGTGGACGACGGCGGTGTTTGGGTTCGTTCTGTTGAGGGTTGCGAGCTGGGTGGCGAGGCTGGTGCGGGAGGCCGAGTCGTCGAGTAGAGTCCCCCCGAGTTTTACCATTAGTTTCATGGGGTTACAGGCCTTCTGCCTCGGGAAAACCGAGGATTAGATTCATGTTCTGAACAGCCTGACCGGCGGCTCCTTTGACCAGATTGTCGATTGCCGAGACGACGACGGTACGGCCGTCGGGCTGCTGGGAGAAGCCAATATCGCAATAGTTGGTGTGGCGAACGGAGTGGAGATCGGGCACCTTACCGGGGGGGTGAATGCGGACAAAGGGTTCGTTTTCGTATGCGTCCCTATAGATCTGGTAGATACGATCCGGGTTGAAATCCAGGTTTGAGGTGCGGAAATAGATCGTCTCGAGGATGCCGCGATCAATGGGGATCAACTGAGCGGAAAAGCTGAACTGGGTTTCTTCGAGATTGGAATTCTGGAGGACCTCAGGGACATGACGGTGGTCGAGGAGCGAGTAGGCGGAGAAGTTTTCAGTGACTTCGCAAAAGGAGGTCTTTTGGCTGGGCTTGCGTCCGGCCCCGGAGACGCCACTCTTGGCGTCGCAAACGATGCCGGCGTCGAGATGGATGGCACCGGCGTTGATTAGGGGCCGGATGGCGAGATTGGCGGCGGTGGGGTAGCAACCGGGATTTGCAACGAGGCGGGCGTGCCGGATGGTATTGCGGTAGAACTCGGGGAGGCCGTAGGCGGCTTCGTTGAGCAGGGCGGGAGCGGTGTGGGGTTCTTTGTACCAGCGGGCATAGTTTTCGGGGGTACGGAGGCGGAAAGCACCGGATAAATCGACGACTTTGGCCCCGGCGGCGAGAAATTCACCGGTGAGTTCCATGGAGGCTTCTGGGGGAGTGGCCAGGAAGACGACCGCCAGATCCTGATCTTTAACGGTTTGGCCGTTCAGGGGAGAGGGAGCTGGGCCTTCGGAACGGTGTTCGAGGGGAACGCCCGAGACAAAACGGTGGCGGTGAAGGATTTGGATCAGTTCGTTGCCGGAATAACCCCGGAAACCAACGATGCCCGCGCGGAGCGACTTGGAGCTGGACATGATTAATTATTCAGTGACTATGCATAAATATACCATGTGTGATTTGCCCGGCCCAAGCTCTACCGCGCCGACATTGCCCGACAAGCTGGAAAAGGCCCTGTCCCTTCGAGGGGAGAGGCAAAGAGGTCGCTTTATGGTCCTTGACCTTGCAGCTTCACCGATATGGTGTAATGTGGTCAACCTAAGTTTATTCGATGAAAGCCAGCAAGAAACCGAAGGACAGCCAGATGAGCGAGGAGCTTCTGGCGTCCGTGCGGGCATTGATCAGCTTCCCACCGGAGATGTATCCAACCTTGAAAAAAATTGCGTTGCGGAAGAGGGTCTTGCCGGCCTGGGTTGTCCACGAAGCGGCGGAGCAATACATGGCGGAGGAAAGACCTTTTCTGAGGAAATCGGCCACATGAGCACGGCGCGCGCCGCGAGAGTTGATCTGGGTGAGCTAGACCATGTGCGCACGGAGGCCACCAGCCGGTTGAACCCGGCGCGAAAGATCGAGTTCGGACAGTTCATGACGCCCGGAGCCGTAGCGCGGTTCATGGCTTCGCTGTTTTCTGAGCGGCAAGGGGCAGTACGTCTGCTTGATGCGGGCGCCGGCATCGGCTCCCTGACGGCGGCGTTTATCAGCCGGTGGGAAAGCGACCCGATGGCCATATCGGCCTATGAGATCGACCCGGCCCTTGCAGTTTACCTGCGGCAGACGTTGAGCCGCTATGGCGGCAATATCACCGCCACCATTATCGAGCGTGACTTCATCCAGGATGCGGTGTTCCGGCTGAAGCTTGGCAAGCGGGCACAGGGCTTCTCGCATGCGATCCTGAATCCCCCGTACAAAAAGATCAGCAGCGATTCCGAGCACCGGGCTTTGCTCCGCGCCGTTGGTCTGGAAACGGTGAACCTCTACACGGCGTTTCTGGGACTGGCTCTCGAACTGATGGCTGCGGGCGGCGAAATCGTGGCGATCATCCCCCGTAGTTTTTGCAACGGTCTTTACTACAAGCCGTTTCGCGAATGGATGCTCGAGAGATCGTCGGTCGAGCATATACACCTGTTTCATAGCCGCACCAGTGCCTTCAACGATGATGAAGTACTCCAGGAAAACGTCATCATCAAGCTTGCGCGCGGCAAGAAGCAGGGCAAGGTAACGATCACGACCTCCAGCGATACGAGCTTCGCCGACCTTGAATCGAACGAATATGCTTTCGCTGAAATCGTCCATAGCGACGACGAGCAGAAGTTCATTCACGTGCCGACGAAACCTTCGCATTGCGGGATCGGCGGCGTACCGCTTGCGAGAAGGTCGCTGGCTGAAATTGGCCTTCAGGTCTCTACAGGCCCGGTTGTCGATTTTCGGATGAAGGAATTCTTGAGGGCGCAGCCGGAGACCGGCGCCGCGCCGCTCCTCTACCCAACGCATTTTTCCAACGGCTCTCTTGAATGGCCCCGGCAATCCAAAAAACCAAACGCCATCGTCAACAACGCCGAGACGAGAAAATGGCTCTATCCCAACGGGGCCTATACGGTTGTGCGCCGGTTTTCGTCCAAGGAAGAACGACGGCGAGTGGTGGCGCACGTTGTTGAACCTGGTGCTTTCAAGGCAACCGCTATCGGTTTTGAAAATCACCTCAACGTGTTTCACTCAGGGAAAAAGGGCATCGATCAGAATGTCGCTTACGGCCTTTCCGTTTTTCTGAATTCCACGGCGGTTGACGATTTTTTCCGCCGCTTCAGCGGCCATACGCAGGTGAACGCGACTGACCTGCGGCTTTTGCGCTATCCGGAGCTCAAGGAACTGGAACAGCTCGGCCAGTGGAGCCAGATGCAGGGCCAGCTTACGCAGGAGTTGACTGATGCCAAAGTCGAGGCGGTGAATGGCAGAAGAAAAT
>JBKJSR010000500.1:0-3607 GCA_046594355.1 Bryobacter sp. | reverse complement strand
GGTTACCAGCGCGGCCTCGTCGTCATGGCCACTGGACTGGGCAAGACCTGGCTCGCTGCCTTCGACGCAGCCGCCACCAACTCGAAGCGCATCCTTTTCGTGGCCCATCGCGAAGAGATTCTCGAGCAAGCCGCGCAAACCTTCCTCCGCATCCGCCCTCATTCCTCCACCGGCTTCTACAGAGGAACACAGCGCGAAAGCGATGTTGACATCCTCTGCGCCTCGGTGCAGACCCTTGGCAAGCACCACCATCTGGACCGTTTCCCCGCCAACCACTTCGACTACATTGTCATCGACGAATTCCACCACGCCGCCGCGCCAACATACCGCCGACTGCTCGCCCATTTCCAGCCGCGTTTCCTCCTCGGCCTTACCGCCACGCCTGATCGCACCGACCAATCCAACATCCTCTCCCTCTGCGACGATAACCTCGTCTTTACTTGCAACCTCTATGACGGAGTCGACAAGCAACTGTTGGCACCCTTCACCTACTACGGCATCTTCGACGAAGCCATTGACTATCGTGAAATCCCTTGGCGCAGCATTCGCTTCGATCCCGACCGCCTCGAGTCCAAACTCGCCACTCTCGCCCGCGCCCGCCATGCCCACAAAGAATGGCGGCAATATGCGCAGCATCGCACCTTGGCCTTCTGCGTCTCCATCCGTCACGCCGACTTCATGGCCGAGCAATTCCAAAAGCTTGGCATTCCCGCCGCAGCCGTCCATGGTCAATCTCAACTCAGCCGCTCTGAAGCACTAGCCCAACTTCGCGCCAACCAAATCCAAGTCCTCTTCTCGGTCGATCTCTTTAATGAAGGCGTCGATCTCCCCGAGATCGATACGGTAATGCTGCTGCGCCCCACCGATTCCACGGTGCTCTTCCTCCAGCAAATCGGTCGCGGCCTCCGCCTCCACCCGGGCAAAGAGCGCTTGGTCATCCTCGACTTCATCGGCAACGACAAAGCTTTCCTGAATCGGCCTCAACTCCTCGCCACCTCGTCGGACGAACTTCTCAATCTCAATGAATTTGCCCGCCAGCTCAAATCGAAAACGCTCCAACTCCCCGAGGGCTGCTTCATCAACTACGACCTTCAGTTGATCGAATTCATGAGTTCGCTCGACAATCGCGGCCTTGAAAAACTATACCTATCGCTCGAGGACACACTGGGCCATCGTCCCACCAGACTCGAGTTCCACCGTGCCGGTGCATCAGCCAAGAAGCTCCGTTCCGATTACAGCAACTGGCATGATTTCTTGAAGTCCCAAGGAGAAATCGAATCTCCACTCGCACCACCCCTAGTCAACTTCCTCGGCGAACTTGAAACCACAGACATGACGAAGAGCTTCAAGATGGTTTTGCTCGAAGCCTTTCAGGAACTCGATGGCTGGCAGAAACCACCCACAGTTTCCGAGCTCTCCATACGTTCTTGGGAAGTGATCCATCGTCGTCCGCCCCTGCTGAAAGAACTTCCAGAAGACACCGCACTTCAATGGGAGGCTTACTGGCGCAAGAACCCGATCAATGCCTGGACTGGCGGCAACGGCAAAACCAGCCAACCCTACTTTCAACTCGAGGGCGAAAACTTTCAGGCAAGATTCAACGTCGTCGATGAGCAGCTCGAACTTTTCACAAGACTTGTTCAGGAGCTAATCGACCATCGCCTTTCGGATCACCAAGCCCGGCGTATCGCCGAAACAGAAAACGAAAAAGTAATTTCCATTGAGTCGGGCCGAGCAAGCAGAAACTCAATTCCCTACTTTCCCAACTTGCAGATCGCTTGCGGCCACTTCCGCACGGGAACAGCGGATGCAGAAGAGTTCCGCAGTCTCGACGATAGCTATGGCAAGCTAGACGCCGAGAAGCACTTCATTGCCCGCGCCAGCGGCAATTCAATGAACGGTGGAAAGAACCCAATCCAAGACGGAGACAACTTGCTATTGGAACGAATGTCGCCCACGCGCGCTGGCTCGATCACCAATCAAGTCTTAGTAATTGAACGCCAAGACCTCTCCGGTGATGATCAATATTTATTGCGTCAAATCCTAAAAAACGAGAATGGCGAACACGTCCTACACGCATTCAACCCGACGTATACAGACATCCCCGCCACAGAAGACTTTCGGACTCTAGCCCGATTCAAAACAATTCTGGAGCCATGGCAACTAGCCGTTGGCCAAACTTTCCGCCGCGAGGAGATTCCGGCATTATTCGGAGAAGAATTCAACGTTGGTAACTGGAACGTAGGGCACGTAGTGCTGAAGGACAAAAACACCCACATCCTATTCGTGACAATCAACAAACAAGGGCGTCAAGAGGGGCACCGCTACGTCGACCATTGGATCGACAAAACTACGTTTCATTGGCAAAGCCAGAATCAGACCTCCCCCACTGACAAACGTGGACGCGAAATCATCAACCACCGCCAGCTTGGAATCAAAATCCACCTCCTCGTGCGCGAAGAGCGATTGGCTTCAAGCGGCAAAGCCGCCCCCTTTACCTACCACGGCCCCGTCAACTACCTCAGTCACACCGGAAGCCAGCCAATGGCAGTGAAATTCAACCTTTACTAATTTCAGGGAGCAAGAGTGCCTAACAAATCAACACTCACGATTCTGAATTTACACTCTTGCCCTCTGCCATAATCGTTAAGCAATGGCAGCCCAGCAGCACCAACTTTGGACTCCCGAGCAACTTCGCATCGCCTGCGGCTTCTACTTCACGCTCCCCTTCGGTCGGATGCACAAGACCAATCCCGAAATCATCGCACTTTCGCGTCTCCTGGGTCGTACGCCCAGCAGCCTTGCCATGAAACTCACTCAATTTGCTTCCCTCGATCCCGAACACCAAGCCCGCGGGGTTCGAGGGCTGACCAGCACCAGCCGCGGCGACAAGCAGGTGTGGGAAGAATTCCAAGCCAATTGGCCAGAGTCCATCTCATCGAGCCAAGTCACCAAACGCGAACTCGAACATCCCCTCTCAAAACCAACAGAAGACCTTCGGCTTACAAAGGTGCGCCTGGAGCAGGCCGCCTTCCGAACCATCGTGCTTGCTGCTTACAGGTATCAGTGCTGCCTCACGGGCAATCCCATTCCGCAGTTATTGGTAGCCAGCCATATTCTTCCTTGGAGCGAGTTCCCGGCCCACCGACTCGATCCGCGCAACGGCCTCTGCTTGTCCGCCGAATTTGACAAGGCATTCGACCGTCATCTCATCGCCTTTGACAATCAGCTCCAACTTCTCCTCAGCCCACAAATCAATCGCGAAGCCAGCAATCCATATGTTTCTCAACATCTACTCGCACGCCAAGGTACAGCGCTCCAGCTACCAGAACGCTTCGCCCCCTCACTGGAATTCTTGGCCAGGCATCGCGATCAATTAGTTCCCTAATGCTGCCGTGTGCCTTTTTCCACCCCTGATTTCGCTACTCTGATTTGGCCCACTTCGATGGCTTGATTTGGCCCACTACGCGCCGCCAACAGCTCCATGACTTGGATACCGTCCGGTAGCTGAACTCCGTATGCACGCGCGTGGCCTTGCCTGTCGCTGCGTCTTGTTGCGCGCCATGCCAAATACATAGTCCACCTTGTTTTGCTCGCACCACAACAT